>JBFMBJ010000080.1:0-5826 GCA_040755235.1 Candidatus Omnitrophota bacterium | reverse complement strand
AGGCCAATATGAAACAAGAATTCGAAATATTAAATCAATTTATTAAGCGTCGCGGATTACGCTATACTTCCCAAAGAGAGAAGGTATTAGATATATTTCTTAGTAAAGAAGGCCATATTTCTTTGGAAGAATTATATAAACTGGTTAGAGAAAAATATCCGGATATTGGTTATACTACTGTTTATCGAACAATGAAACTTCTATGTGAATGCGGCTTGTGCCAGGATTTGGATTTAGGAGATGATGTTTCTCGATACGAACACAAATATGCACATCAGCATCACGATCATTTAATTTGCATAAAATGCAATAAGGTAATAGAGGTGGTAAAGCAGCAAATCGAAAAACTACAGGATGATTTAGCAAAAAAACACGGATTCCTGCCAGTGAAACATAAATTACAGATATTCGGAGTATGTAAAAAATGTTTAAATAAAGGTAAATAAGGTTAAATTTTTTTAACACATTATTGAAAATCATTTTCAATAATAAAAAAAGAAAGGAAAAAATGAAAAAAATATTATTAATGGGTCTGGTAATTAATTTAGCTACAATTTTTATTCTTACTAAAGAAGGATTTGCTGATAGAAGGAGTTATGTCTGGACATATGAATATATGACTATGCCAAAAGGCGCTTGGGAATTAGAACATTATTTAACAAGTGAAATTCCAGATATAAATAGATCAAACATAAATACATTAAAAGAATGGCTGGAATTAGAATATGGTATCACTAACAACTGGGATGTAGCGGTATATCAGATGTGGAAGTTTAATAATAAAAGATTTGAGAATGATAGCGAATACGATGGTTTTAAGATTCGTACCCGCTATCGTTTTGGTCAAAAAGGACGCTTTATTGTCGATCCATTAATTTATGTTGAATATATAAGAGATGATAATTTTCATAAGCCTAATATTATCGAAACAAAATTAATTTTAGCTAAAGATATAGGAAATTTTAATATAAGTTATAATCAGATTGCAAAAAGAAACTTAGAACAAAAAGGTAAAACTGATCATGAATATGCCACAGGTATAACTTATAGAATTTTTTCAAATTTTAAACTTGGTATGGAATCAAAAGGCAATTATTCTAAAGAAAAATATGCCTTAGGTCCAACCATATCTTGGGCGGGTAGGAGATTCTGGATTTCTTTGGGCGCAGCCTTTGGTTTAAACAAAAAAACAGATGATATTCAAACGAGAATGATTATTGGAGTTAATTTTTAATAATATAATTTAACTCAAATTAAATACGTGTTTTTACATCGGAGGTCTTTATGTTGTACAAGAAAAAAATGATTTTATTCGCTATAAATTTTTTATTGATATTTGTAGCCGCTGATCTTTTTGCTTCGCATCAAGATCATCATGAAGAATGGAATCCTGTTTCTGCTGGGCCTCTCACGACTTGGACAGCACCTTTATGCGGTAAGAATAAATTTGTAATTCAGCCATTTTATTTCTATAATCGTACCCGGGGAGTTTTTAATTCTGATGGTCACTATGATTCTTTAGCTAGCGGCGATAAGAAATATCAATATCAGGAGCAGTTATTTATGCAGTATGGCTTAACTGATCATTTGGAAATTGATGCCCAAGCCGTCTATCAACAAAATTTCGTAAAACAAGGCGATTTAAAAGCACATTCTAAAGGCTTTGGTGATAGTTATCTTTTTTGGCGATATTGTTTTTTAGAAGAAGACTTCTTGCCTCATCTTACAGGAATATTTCAAATTAAATTTCCTACCGGTAAATACCAAAAATTAAACCCAGAAAAATTAGGCACAGATTTAATGGGTGCAACTTCTGGGGGAGGTTCTTATGATCTGGGAGTAGGCGTGAGTTTAACCAAAAAGATGAAGCCCTTTGTATTACATTTTGATACCACCTATAATTTTCCCCAAAAGACAAAGATAGATGACCTAAAGATACAATATGCAAATTATCTTAATTATGATTTTGGCATAGAATATTTTTTACCAAAAGGTTTTAATTTGATGTTAGAATTCAATGGATTTCTGCAAGGCGATAGGAGACAAGATAAAGAAAAAATCGTCAATTCAAATATTGAATATTTGACGATTGTGCCAGGTATTGGTTGGTCTTGTCAAAAGATACAATTTCTGCTAAGTTATCAGAGGGTTTTAGTAGGGACAAATACCGATGCTAATGATTCAGTAGTATTTACTTTTGTGTATACCTTTTAATAAAGGATAAATAACGATGCGCAAAATTGCAATAGTTGGTTCTCCGAATGTAGGAAAGTCAGTTTTATTTAACGATTTGACTGGTAGTTATGCTATGGTTTCTAATTATCCAGGAACTACGGTTGAAGTTTCGCGCGGTAAGGCAAGAATTGGCCAAGAAGAATTTGAAATTATTGATACGCCTGGAATGTATTCTTTAATGCCCTTGACTGAAGAAGAAAGTGTTGCCCGCAAAATCTTACTTGAAGAAGATCCTTGTATAATTTTACACGTAATTGATACCAAAAATATAGAGCGTATGCTTCCATTGACATTACAAATTCTAGAATCTGGCCTTAGGGTAATTTTAGTATTAAATATTATAGATGAAGCAAGAGCCTTGGGTATAAATATAGACTTAGTATATTTAGAAAAAGAATTAAATATCCCGGTAGTAGCTACTGTTTCTACTACGCTTGAGGGAATTGATATCCTAAAAGGTAAAATAGAAGAATATGTTAATAGAACATAAATTTGGATTTCACTTATGTTAGAAAATTTTGCTAGAAAAAATATAACCGAACATTTATGTTGGAGTATCGGTTACGATGATCCGATAGAAATTTATTTATCTAAATTAGAGAATTTTTTAAAATCTAATTATAAAATTTCTAAACGTTCAATTTCTTTATTAGTATTACAAGAAGATAGAGAGACTTTAGAATTATTAAAAAATAAAGAAAAAGAAAATTTTAATGCAATTGTTGAAATTATTAAGGAAGCAAAAGTGCATTATCATCAAAATTTAAGTTATGTTATTAATGTGCGTCGGCAAAAAGAAGCTAGTAGAATCGCGAATTTGGTAATGCATATAGGACAAGCTAGAAAAATTGGCTTAAGGGAGAGAGTAAGTAAAATTATGATGAGTCCTTTAACTGGTGGACCGATACTTTTGGTGGTTTTATATTATGGTTTATATAAATTTGTGGGAAGCTTTGGTGCGGGAGTATTGGTAGATTTTTTAGAAGATAAAGTTTTCGGAAATTATGTGAATCCATTTATGATTAATTTAGTAAATAATACAATTCATTTTAGACCACTTCAAGATTTATTGGTTGGAGAATATGGCGTAATTACTCTAGGAATACGTTATGCCTTTGCTATAATTTTACCTATAGTGGCTACATTCTTTTTTGCTTTTGCTATTGTTGAAGATACAGGTTATTTACCCAGACTCGCGATGTTGGTGGATCAGTTATTTAAAAAAATTGGACTTTCTGGAAGAGCGGTAATTCCTTTGGTACTAGGTTTTGGTTGTGATACTATGGCAACTATGGTGACACGTACTTTACCAACAAAACGTGAACGTATTATTGCAACTTTACTTTTGGCCTTGGCGATTCCTTGTTCGGCACAGATGGGAGTAATTTTAGCTTTGTTAGAGGGTAGGCCTTTGGGATTACTAGTTTGGCTGGGAGTAATTATTTTTATATTTTTATTAGTGGGATTTTTAGCCAGTAAAATTATGCCTGGAGAACTACCATCTTTTTATATGGAAATTCCACCTTTAAGATTACCACAACTCTCTAATATTTTACGTAAGACAGCAAGTAGATTAACGTGGTATTTTAAGGAAATTTTTCCTTTATTTATTTTTGCTAGTGTCTTAATATGGATAGGGCAGGTCACCGGCGTATTTAATATTTTAGTAAATACTTTAACTTATCCTATACGCTGGATTGGCTTACCCCAAGAGGCAAGTGTTTCATTCTTATTTGGTTTCTTTCGTAGAGATTATGGAGCTGCGGGTTTATACGATTTAAAAAAGGTTGGATTTTTATCCGGAAATCAAATAGTAATAGCCTGTGTTACTTTAACTTTATTTCTACCATGCATTGCTCAATTGTTGATGAATATCAAAGAAAGAGGGATTAAAATGGGGATTGCTATGTCAGTTTTTATTTTATTTTTCTCTTTTAGCGTAGGATATTTAGTAAATCAAATTTTAGTTTTTTTGAAGGTACAATTATAATAAAATAAGTGAGTACATAACTTATGGAGCGTTAGCGTTCATAAGTTATAAGTGCGAACTTACCCCGCCCTTTTTTTATAGAAGGAGAGACGGAATTATAGAAAATAATCTAAGAGATAAATGAAAAGTTAGTGTTCAATATAAAAAAGAGAAAGGGCGGGGTTTAATGCGCAGACGGACAACGCCCTACAATTTATGTTCCATAAATTGTCTGCTTATTAAAGGAGTTAAACGAATGTTATCAGAACAAGCAGAAGAAATTTTAGAAGCGCTTTGGATTCATGTAGAAGAGCAAGGTAACAAACCACTTGATTTGGGCGCAACGCGTGATAATCCCGCAATTGAAGAATTGCTAAAATTAGGATTTATCCGTAAAGATACAGAGCATATCCATCTTTTAGAAAAAGGGAAACTTCAAGCCATGGCTTGTGTACGCAGACATCGTCTGGCAGAACGACTCTTGGTAGATGTATTTGATGTAAAGGAGAAAATAATTGATGAGGTGAGTTGTAAATTTGAACACTTGTTACATGCTGGGTTAGAAGATAAAGTTTGTTCGATCCTAGGGCATCCTAAAGTTTGTCCACATGGAAAACCTATACCTAAAGGTAAATGTTGTTCTTTAAAGGTAGATAAAAAATCATTAAAATTTATTGCACCCCTTTTAAATTTAGAAATAAAAGATAAAGGAGAAATTGCTTATTTACAAACCAAAGATAAAAATCAAATGCAGAAACTAATAAGTATTGGAGCAATCCCAGGAGTTTCGATTGTACTTTTGCAAAAGTTTCCATCTTACGTTTTTCAAATCGGGCAGGCACAATTTGCAATAGATAAAGAACTAGCAAATAGTATTTATGTGAGGTTAGCTAAATGAAAGCAGTTGCTCTACTTTCAGGTGGTCTAGATAGTACTTTGGCAACAAAATTAATGCAAGAACAGGGGATTTATCTTTTAGCTTTAAATTTTAAGACCCCATTTTGCTTGTGTGATGGAAAGTCTTCCAAGGGTTGCATTAATCACGCTAAAGCAGTCGCTGATAATCTTGGCATAGATTTCAAAATAATAAATGTTACAGACGATTTCTTAAAAATTTTAAAGAAACCAAAACATGGATTTGGTTCTTGCATGAATCCCTGTATAGATTGTAGGATTTTAAAGTTTCGTAAAGCCAAAGAAATCATGCAAGAGATAGGAGCCTCTTTTATAATTACCGGAGAAGTCTTAGGCCAGCGTCCCATGTCACAACATAAAAAGTCACTAAATTTAATTGATAAAGAAAGCGATTTAGAAGGTTTTGTCTTAAGGCCTTTATCAGCAAAATTATTGCCAGAAACAATTCCAGAAAAAAATAAATGGGTTTGCCGCGATAAGTTATTAAGCTATAACGGAAGAACGCGCAAGCCGCAAATTGCATTAGCAAAAAAATTTAACATAAAAGATTATCCTTGCCCGGCAGGAGGATGTTTATTAACCGATCCGGGATTTGCTCGGCGCCTAAAAGATCTTTTAAAATATGACAAATTGGATTTAAATAATATTGAGCTTTTAAAAGTTGGTCGGCATTTTAGGCTTAATTCGGAAGCAAAATTAATTGTGGG
>JBFMBJ010000079.1:0-5887 GCA_040755235.1 Candidatus Omnitrophota bacterium | reverse complement strand
ATTTAGCCGAGGTGTCCGAAGGGTAAATTGAGTTTAAAATCGAAAGCTTAAAGGTTAAAAGATATGAAAGACCTAAAATCATTTTTAAAAGTTAAACGCCAGACATTTTCTTATAGGCCGGTTTGTGAGCGGATTAAAGACTATCGCGAAATACTATTATTACAATCCGATACTCACTCTAAGGAACAAGCCTCGCGCTGTATGGATTGTGGCACGCCTTTTTGCCACTGGGCTTGTCCTGTAGGAAATTTTATCCCAGAATGGAATGATGCAGTATTTCATGGGCAGTGGGACAAGGCAATAAAATTATTACAGGCTACAAATAATTTTCCGGAGATTACCGGAAGGATTTGTCCAGCAATGTGCGAATATGCCTGTGTTTTAGGAATTAACGATGAACCTGTAACTATTCGTGAGAACGAACTTAGTATTATTGAAAATGCTTTTAAGCTAGGTTTAATTAAACCAAATCCACCTAAAAAACGCACCACTAAATCTGTTGCTGTTGTCGGATCTGGTCCTGCAGGATTGGCTTGTGCTGATCAATTAAATAAAGCAGGCCATACGGTAACGGTTTTTGAGAAAGATGATAAAATTGGCGGAATTTTACGTTATGGAATACCAGATTTTAAATTAGAAAAAAATATTTTAGATCGTAGGATTAAATTATTACAAAAAGAAGGAATAAAATTTAAGACTAATATTAATGTAGGGATAGATGTATCTTTCGCAAAATTAAAAAAAGATTCTGATGCGATTTGTCTGGCTTGTGGAAGTCGCGTTCCTCGGGATTTAAAAATCGAAGGTAGAAATTTATTAGGAATTCATTTTGCGATGGATTATTTAGTTCAGATGAATAAAAGAGCCGTTGGAGAAATTGTTTCCAAAGATCAAATTATCGATGCCAAGAATAAAAAAGTTTTAGTTATTGGCGGAGGCGATACAGGAGCAGATTGTGTTGGGGTAGCGCATCGCCAAGGCGCAGCATGTATAGTACAAATAGAACTTATGCCAAAGCCACCTGTTTGTAGAACATCTGATTTTCCTTGGCCAAGATACCCACTTATTTTAAAAACTTCTACAAGCCACCAAGAAGGCGGAGAGCGTCAATGGTCAATTTTAACTAAAAAATTTATTGGTGAAAATAATAAGGTTAAAAAAATATCCTGCGTTAAGGTAGAATTTAGTGGTAAAGATGAAAAGGGTTGTCCCCTAATGAAAGAAGTTAAAAATAGCAAATTTGAGATTGAAGTAGATTTGGTGATTTTAGCTTTAGGTTTTTTACATCCTGAAAGAAAAGGTTTAGTAGAAGAACTAAATTTAGCGCTAGACCAAAGAGGCAACATTAAAACTGATGAAAATTTTATGAGTTCCAAAAAAGGTGTCTTTTCTTGCGGAGATATGCATCGCGGGCAATCTTTAATTGTCTGGGCGATTTCCGAAGGCAGGCGCGCTGCTTATAATATCGATAAATACCTCGTGGGTAAAAGTAACCTACCAGTAATTTAAATACTCTTTATCACTTTCTATTCTTTTATTCTTGTGATTATGCTATAATTTAAAAAATGATTAATATAAATAATCTCTCTAAAAATTACGGCAAGAAGATCCTTTTCGAAAATATTAATCTTACCATTAATCGGGGAGAAAAAATTGGTTTAATTGGACCAAATGGCTCTGGAAAGAGTACATTCTTTTCACTTCTACGTCAAGAAATAGAGCCATCTAGTGGGACTATTCAAATAAACAGAAATATTCGCATTGGTTATCTTGCGCAAGAATCGAGTTTTACTTCAGCGCATACAGTCTTGTCCGAACTTACTGAAGGGGATGAAACAATCAGCCGTTTAAAGAAAGAAAAAGAAGAATTAGAGGTAAATAATTTAGCTGGAACTGATCGTTACGGAGAAGTCTTACACGATTTAGAGGCGTTGGACTATTTTAATTTGGAACACAAAGCTAAAAAAATTTTGATGGGGTTAGGCTTTAAAGAAAGAGATTTTAATCGGCCAATTTTAGAAATGAGTGGCGGATGGCAAATGCGTACTTTGTTAGCTAAACTGCTGACTTTACATTACGATATTTTATTATTGGATGAGCCGACAAACTATCTAGATTTAAACGCAGCTCTATGGCTTAAAGATTATCTGGGTAATTTTAGAGGCACTTTTGTGATGATTTCACATGATAAAGATTTCTTAACAGATGTTACAAATTATACCTTAATTTTAGAAAATGGCGCAATTGCAAAAGTACATGGAAATTACGAAGATTATGAAAAAATAAAGGCCGAAAAAAAGATTCATTTAACAAAGCAATTTAAAGAACAAGAAAAAAAGCGTAAGCAGCTAGAGCGATTTGTAGAGCGTTTTCATGCTCAGCCAAATAAGGCCGCTTCTGTTCGTGCTAAGCGTAGAGTTTTAGAAAGAATAGAAGAAGATGAAGTTATAATTCCTCCGGATCCTCGAGAAAGTATTAAAAGTTTCCATTTTCCTAACACTCGCCAAAGCGGGCATCGAGTAGTAAAATTAGAAAAAATTTCTAAAAGTTACGGTGAAGTTTGTGTTTATAAAGATTTTGATTTTGAAATAGAAAAAGGCGAGAAAGCAGTTTTGGCCGGAGAAAATGGAGCAGGTAAGTCTACGCTCTTAAAGATTTTAGCCGGTGTTGTGGATATTAATAGTGGTTCGCGCGTTGTTGGACACAATGTAGATATTGGATACTTTTCACAAACCCGTCTGGATGTTTTAAACCAAGAAAATACAGTTCTGCGCGAAGCATACACGGCCGCACCTGGCTTTATGTCGGAGGAGACAATCCGTACAATTCTTGGCGCCTTTTTGTTTACAGGGGACGATTCAGATAAACAAGTAAAAGTACTTTCTGGTGGAGAAAAAAGCCGTTTAATTTTAGCAAAGCTTTTAATTAATCCACCAAATTTTTTATTGCTGGATGAGCCCACTACGCATTTAGATGTGGATGCCGTAGATGCTTTGATTCAGGCCCTGATTGAATACGAAGGCACAATTGTTTTTATCAGCCATGATATTCATTTCGTACGTAGCTTAGCAAATATAGTTTATGAAGTAAAAGATGGAATAGTGAGAAAATTTCATGGGAATTTCGATTACTATTTGGAAAAAAGGTCTAAAGTAGTATCAGAAATAAAAGAAAAATCAAAAATAAAGATTGAAGAAACACCTAAAGATCTAGAAAAACAAAGATTAAAAGATAAAGAAAAATTACGTAAAGATGAAGAAGAAAAACGTAAAATCCACAACAAAACTATAGGAGATAAAATAATTAAACTTAAAAAAACTAAGGAAAGCCTAGAATTGGAAAGCTATGCTAAAGTACGCGCTTTATCTGATAGCCGTATTTATGCAGACGAAGAGCGCGCTAAAGAGTACGGGCGTAGAATTAAAGAAATAGAGAAAAATATTTCCGAAATCGAAGCCGAAATTAAAAAATTAGAAAAGGAGCTTTTATGAACCCCGTTAGAAATTTTATTATAATGGGCACGAGAGAATATTTTTAAAAAAGGAGATTTGAAAAAATGATTTCTAACGGGGTGAAAAAGATGATACTTTTAGCTCTAGCTATTTTTTTTATATCCGGGTTTAATTTTATCAATGCCCAGGATATGGATATGAAGATATTTAAATTAAAATATGCCCGTGCAGAAGATTTGTATTCTGTAATAGATGGTCTAAAAAGCAATGAAGGAAGAGTGAGTTTTGATCGCAATACTAATAGTTTAATTATTAGTGATAGCCCCAAAGATTTATTACGTATCGAAAAGATAATAAATGAATTAGATGTCAGCCAAAAACAAGTTGAAATTGAAGCAACAATAGTTGAAGTAACGGATACTTTTATGAAAGATGCAGGTATTCAAATGTCAGAGATAATAATCCCGTCCGATAAATTTATGGCTATCTTAAATTTACTAGATTCGAGCCAAAATTCACACATAACTTCAAAAGCAAAAATAAGAACACTGAGTAATCAAACTGCACGTATTCAGGTGACCCAGGATCAATTTATTGGAGAAGATGTGATAATTTATCCGAGTGGCACAACAATAGTAACTCCAGAAAGAAGGCCAGTGGGGACTATTTTAGATGTTTTACCACGAGTAAATAATGACAATACTATTGATATAGAAGTCAAGCCTTCCCTCAGCACTACTCAAGAGACAACTTCTTTACCGTTTGAACGAAGTCTCTCGACACATGTAGTAATTAATGATTCAGATACGATAATGCTAGGTGGAGTGACTTTAGAAAAACAAACTTCCGAAAGCCAAGAGTTTATTAAAATTCCTATCTCGCGAGTAGAAGACAAAGGCTCAAGAAAAACACTAATATTTTTAACTACAAAAATTATAAAATAAATAACGCAGATTAGACAGATTAAAAACACAGATTATGCAGATTCTTGTATAGCAATATAATTATTTAGTAGCATAATCTCTAAATTTTTCTTGGAATTCTTGATAATCTATTTTATATATTTCCTCAATTGCATCTTTAAATGGTTTGCCCCGGCTTACTTCTTTACATAAATTGTAAAACATCCGTTTATCATACTTAAAAATTAAAAATCTGATTAATAATTCACTTTCTTGATAGCTTACACTAATTTTTTCTTTAGGAAAAGAACGCATTTCTATTAATTCTGATAAAGGGATAAAATCTTGCTCGGCAATAAGCTGAATTGTCCAAATATCATATTCATTTTTCCCAAGTTGTCGCGCAAGAGAACGATAACTGATAAATTCAGCCAAACCCTCGTTTAATGCCAAAGGTAAAGGCCCTTCGAAAAATCTAAAGACTACAATATGAGTAATTTCATGGGCCAGGCTTCTTTTCGGAGAGAGATAATAAGGTTTTCGATACATAAAAAGTTCCCAACCATTTGTCAATGCATCCCCGGTTTGTTTAGACCATGCTTTTGCACGAAATTCTTCCCAAGTATTTTCATCGCTAAAGATAAAAATATGGCATTTTTTTACCCAAGTATCTTCTTTTATGTCAAGAGTTTCTTTTACCCATTTATAATAAACTTCTGCGCTATTATAAATAGTTTCAGCATCCTTTTGGTCAGTAAAGTGATATATAAAGTGTTCGCTTTGAGCATGTTCCCAAGAATTTTTATTGGATGAGAAAGCTAATTTTGCATCTGGGCTAATATCTTTATCGCTTAACTCATTCCATTCAAGGATGGGTATTTGGCCCGCGGATAATAATTGTACTTTAAAGCTTGTTATAGCCAATACCAATAAAAATAAAATAAAAATTTTCTTTATCATGTATCAATTATATCATAAATAACTAATTTATCATTGACAAAAATAAGTTATCGCGTTAGGATGAAATCAAATAAAAAGGAGGGCTTGTATGTGTAAGACATGCCCAAAACATAAAAAGAAAAAGAAGAAATAAATTTTAGCCCCGAGAAATCGGGGCTAAAAAATTTAGCGAAAGGATATAATGAAGGCTTTTTTAATAGGTTTGATTTTTTTAATGGCGGTAGTGATTTTAAGCGGAATAGGAGTCTTAATTTTTCCATTAATTCTGGCGATGGCTATATTTTTAAAAATTATTGTAAGTATATGCCTGGTTTTATTTGCAATTTGGCTTTTAGGAAAATTTATTATTTTTATCTGGGAAAAAATATTTAATAAATCTAAATAAGATGAATAAAATATATTTAACCAGGAAAGGCTTTGAAAAGCTAAAAGAAGAATTAGATTTTTTAAAAACAACCAAACGCCGAGAATTAGCTAAGGCCGTAGGAGAGGCCAGATCGCACGGTGATATTTCTGAAAATGCCGAATATGATGCAGCCAAAGATGCCCAAGGCCTGAATGAAAAAAGAATCG
>JBFMBJ010000078.1:0-5969 GCA_040755235.1 Candidatus Omnitrophota bacterium | reverse complement strand
AAATTAGAAAGTACGAATAGGTCTTTTGATAACTCATAATCAGCCCTTAGAGAATTTTCATAGGATTTATAATCATAGAAATCGAGGTATTTGGCATTAGAATCATTAACAGAAAATCTTGTTTTATATCCTATGGTTAACTTATCTTTAATATGAGAACGGATACCGTATTCTACGCTTAAACGATCGTCCTGACGGTCTTTATCTTGGTAGATTATAAGGCTATCATCAAGTGCCTTCCGGTGGGTATAATCTTTTAAGCCTATTTCAAATTGTAATTTATGTGTTAAATCTTTAGAAATAGATTGTTTTACATAAAATATTCCTTTATTAAAAATAAAATCGTCATCGCTATTGGGATAATAAAATAAAGAAAGATCATACGCTGCACCCAGAGTAAATGTTGAAATATTTTTATGTAGCCCAAATTGCAAATGGTTTAACAGATTAGTGATGTAAGTAAAATGATTATAATTTATTACATCAAGGTCGTAGAAAAAAGTAAATTTTATAGTATCCGTTAGCTTTTTTAAAAAATCTAAAGAAAAAATTCCTTCTTCAAAGCTATCGCTTTTTCTTGAGGTATCTAGGTTGGCATTACTATCAAAACCATAGTAAGTACTTGCACTTGTAGCAAGTTTATATGAAGGCGGAAGCTTTTGAGGTTTAGTCACATCCAATATTTTTTCTGCCTTTTCTTCTTTAACAATCTGAGAGAAAACATTATTTACGCCAAAGATGCTAATAATAAAAAATATACCCACTCCAAAAATATATTTAACTCTCATATAGTTTTCTCCTTTTTAATAACTATAATTAATCTGGTCCTCCGGGGTTGGGACCTTGCGGTTCATTAGTGCTAGAACTACTAGGTCTTTCCTCAGAAACTATATTTCTTTCTTGTTCTTCTTGTCTTTCACGGCGTTCTTCTAATACAGTTTCTCTAATAGTTTCAGTGCGCTCTTGTCTTAATTCTCCAAGCGCACCAGTATCTTTGAAGGATCCCATATCTAAATCCACTTCTTTATTTCCTAAGTTTTCTTTTATCTCATTAATATTTTCTTTAAATTCATTCCAATTATCCAAATTATCTTTGCCCAATTCAAAG
This sequence comes from Candidatus Omnitrophota bacterium, assembly GCA_040755235.1. GTDB lineage: Bacteria > Omnitrophota > Gorgyraeia > Gygaellales > JBFMBJ01 > JBFMBJ01. The sequence continues at coordinate 4,861 of JBFMBJ010000078.1, read as the reverse complement.
GTATCGCTTAAATTACCATTTTCATCGGTGTTAATACCAATGCCCTCTCTTAACACTTCTTTACCGGTGAGTTTACCATTTTTATCTAAACCTTGAGTATAAACTTTATCTTGAAAACACATAATAGAGCTTCCAGTTAAGCTAGAAACTATACCTAAGCCCGTTCCCATTACGCCAGCAACAGCAGTAGGGGTTCTGATTTCAAATTTCTCAATATTTTTTATATCTTCAATCAGAGAAAAAACCCGTCCTTGGGGAAGGTTAATTTTTCCGGGTTTAATATCCTCAATTTTTATATAAGAATTTTCTTTAAGAGTTAAAATATTTTTTAATTCTTCATCAAACGCTATAACACATTCGGATTTTGCTTTAGTTTGAATTTCAGCATTTTTATCTAAAATCGCATTAATTTTTATTTTTTCCCAAGCGCTTTTAGCATCTTTTTTAATTAAAACCTTTCCTTTAGCATCTATAATTTTTGCAGTTTGGGCAAAGACAGAGGAAGAGAAAGATAGCGTTATAAAAAGAAAAAATATCAAAAACCTTTTCATTTCAATACCTCCTTATTTTGCTTTTTTATCTTTAGATTTAAATAAAAGTTTCCAAGGATGTTTCTTTATATCTGCGCTAAATTCTTCAAAATTTTTGCTAGTTGTTTCTAAGTTTTTTACTATTTTGTCGATACTTTCTTTATTATTATCCATAGCCGAATTAAGAGAGGTGGTCAATTTTTTTACTTCGCCAGATATGTCCTGGACTTCTTTGGCGAGGGCATCAAAATCAGTATATTCATTTCCCATAATGGTTGATTCTGGTTTAATAAATTCACCGCCTGATAAAGAACTAATTTGTATATATTTTTCGCCCATTAACCCAAGAGTTTTTATTGAAACTTCTGGATTTTCTCTAACTTTTACTTTATTTTCTATCCAAAGTTTTAGTATAACACAAGTCTTATCTGGCTCATAGGAAATTTTTATATCTTCTACTTTGCCAACTTCAAGCCCATTTAACATAACCGGAGCTTTTTTCGCCAGACCTGCAATATCACCAAAAGTAGCATAAATATAATAGCCTTCTTTTTTAAAGTTAAGCTTTCCAGTGCTGTAGCTTAAATAGAATAAGCCTAAAATACAGATTACTACAAACAATCCCACCTTAAATTCATTAGTATTTTTTTTCATTGATAAGTCCTTTCTATAAACCAAGAGCTTCTTCAATTGCAATATCTTCTTTAAAAAAGTCTATCGGCCCAACAGGGCTTCCGTTAATAAATTGTTTGATATAAGGATTAGAAGAATTTTTTATCTGTTCTGGAGTACCAAATTCAACGATTTCACCTTTATGCACCATAATAATTTTATCTGCAATATTAAATACACTTTGCATGTCATGAGTTACTACCACAGAGGTAATTATAAGTTTTTGGCTCAAATCTTTTATTAATTTATCAGTCACGCCTCCTACCACTGGATCAAGGCCAGAGGTTGGCTCATCATAAAAAACAATGTCTGGATCTAAAGCAATTGCTCGGGCAAGTCCTACACGTTTACGCATACCGCCAGAAATTTGAGATGGATAGTAGTTTTCATAACCGCGTAAACCTACGAGAGAAAGCTTCATTTTTATAATAATTCTGATAATTTCATCAGCTAATTTTGTATGTTCTTTTAAAGGAAGAGCGACATTTTCTTCCACAGTTAAGGAATCTAAGAGTGCCGAATATTGAAAACACATGCCAAAAGTTTTTCTTACTTCATCAAGCTCGTCATGAGAAATTTTTGAGATATCTTTTCCCTTGATAAAGATACTTCCTTCATCAGGACGAAGTATTCCAGTCATTAGGCGAAGCAATGTACTTTTGCCTGATCCGGAGCAACCCATTATTACAAAGGTTTCTCCTTTTAAGATATCAAAACTAACATTATCAATAGTTTTTTTACCTTGAAAAACCTTGGAGACGTTTTTTAGAGAGATAATTACTTCTTTTTCTTGCATGGTTTTATAATTTAGAGAAATAAAAAATGGTCGTAACAATACAATCTGCTAAAATAATTAATACAAAACTTATCACTACGCTACGCGTAGTGGCTTTGCCTACACCTTCGGAGCCACCCTTTGTATTTAGGCCTTCATAGCAACCAATAAGTGCAATAATCATACCAAAGATAAAAGATTTTATTAGTCCTGTATAAATATCTTTTAAAGCCAAATATTTAAAAGTAGTTTGCATATATAAATCTGGATTTATGTTAAGGCTTCCTGTTCCAACTAAAAATCCTCCAAAAATTCCTGAAATATTTCCTAGAATAGTTAAACAGGGCAACATAAAAAATAGAGCTAAAAATCTTGGTGCTGCTAAAAATCGCACGGGGTTTATTGCCATAGTTTCTAAAGCTTCGATTTGTTCGCTTACTTTCATCGTACCTAATTCTGCAGCAATTGCTGAACCTGATCTTCCGGCAACTACCAGTGCAGTTAAAACTGGACCCAGTTCTCTACATAAAGAAACAGCAACAAGAGTAGCCACATATAAAACTGCGCCCATTTTCTGTAATTGATATGCACTCTGCATCGCCAAAACTATACCAGTAAACATAGAGACAAAAAAAACAATTAAAATGGAGCGAATTCCTACAAAAATCATCTGGTTAAATACACTTGTTAATTGGATAAATTTTCCTTTAAATGGCCCAAAAAATATCCAGTATAGAATATTTAAGAAGAGAATAAAGACCTCTTTAATATTTTTAATTAGGTCTAATATTGTTTTTCCTAACTTTACAATCATTCTAGAATTTATTTAGGGCAAGTTCTTGGTTTTCAAAAACTTCAAATAATTTATGTAATTTTGTTATTTCAAAAATATTTTTTATTTTATCAGACATATTGCAGATATAAAATTTTCCGTCAATTTTTTTAATTCTTTGAAGTAGTTCTATCAGGGTGGCAAGCCCAGAGCTATCGATATAAGAGAGGCTAGTGAAATCTAAGATAATTTTCTTAGTTTTATTTTGTACTAGATTATCAAAAAATTTACGTAATTCCGGAGAAGTGGATATATTTATCTCGCCATCGATTTTACAAATCACTACATCATTTTTATTTTCTTGGGCTATTTTCATTTTTTCTCCTTACTTTTTTAATAATTTTGTCATTTTAATTCTTGCGCCATTATCAAAAAATTTTACCTGTGTCATGAGTTTTCTGATTAAAAATACCCCTCTGCCGGAATATTTGTGTAAATTTTCTTTTTCTGTGGGTAAGGGGAGTTTTTTATAATCAAAGCCTTTTCCTTGATCTTTTATTTCTATATCAATACGTTTGCTTGAGGCATTAATTTTTAGAAATACATTTTTAGTAAGGTCCATTTTATTACCGTGCTTGATTGCATTTGCTAAAGCCTCTTCGATAACGAGTCTTATATCAAATAATATATCTTTATTTATATCAAGGGGTTTTAGTTCTCCCACAAGATTTTTAGTGAATTGGGGAATGTCTTTTAGGGATAGGTTTAATTTATGCTCGCTAATCATAATAAATTGAAAGAGTTGAAGAATATCGCTTAGTATTATATAATAGTTCTAATTAATTGGTCAAGCAAACTTTAAAATACATTTATTCTATGGATAGCGATTCAAAATTATTAGAAAAACAAGCACACGCATATCTTTCCGAAGGGAAACTGGAAGAAGCATATAATTTATTTAGGAAAGTCGCTAATTTTTATAAAAATAATGGGCAAAATAAAGAAGCGGCTTTATGTTTTGCCTCTGCGGCAAGTTGCTGGAGTATTAAGTCAGGCGAAAAATTATTTTATAACGCTGCTTTGTCTTATGAGGAAGCAGCACTACAGGCAGAAAAATCCTTTGACTTTGAATATGCATCGTTACTTTATAAATATGCGGCAATGAATTATGAAAGAGATGGGGAGTTTTTTAATTTTGCAGATTGTTTTTATAAATCTAAAGAATCTTACCGCAAATTTTTAAAATATATGATTATTCATCCGAAAAAATACCGCCATCTTATAAAAACTAAAGAGGAGAAAGGAATAGCTAATTGGTTTAAACACGTTTTATTGTGGCTTGGGTTTACTTTTTCTTATCTTGTTTGGGGCTATGGCGAACGGCCAATGAGAACATTTTTTTCTGGGTTATTCATAATTTTTATTTCAGCAATTTGCTATAGTTTGGGACATCTTTTGAAAAACGACATAGTTATTCAGCCAGATTTTTTTCAATCAATATATTTTAGCATTATTACTTTTACCACTGTTGGTTATGGCGATATCGCACCTTTAGGTTTGAGTAAATTAGTAGTGATGATAGAGGCACTTTCGGCAATAATTATTATGCCGCTTTTTCTTGTAGGTCTTTCACGAAGATACCTAAGAATATAATTTTTCCTTTAGTTTTATATTAATTCTATTGAAAAAGTCCTGCCAAAGATATATAATTTAATTCTAATTTAAAAGAGATTTTTTGCGCCCATAGCTCAACTGGATAGAGCACCAGCCTACGGAGCTGGTTGTTGCAGGTTCGACCCCTGCTGGGCGCGTTAAATAAGCGTAAAGTGTAAAGCGAAAAACGTAAAACGAGATATTTTGAGTTTTAAACTTTAACTTTGCACTTTGCGCTTTTAATTTCACACTTTTATGGGTAAAATTGACGAAATTTATATGTCCGAGGCTTTAAGAGAAGCAAAAAAGGCCTTTAGTAAAGATGAAGTCCCAGTGGGTTGTGTTATTATTCATGATAGGAAAATAATTGCCCGGGCACATAATCAGGTAGAGCAATTAAGGGATCCTACGGCACATGCGGAGATGCTTGCTTTAACTTCCGCGACAAATTATTTGGGT
>JBFMBJ010000077.1:1689-5997 GCA_040755235.1 Candidatus Omnitrophota bacterium | reverse complement strand
ACTCAAAAAAACAATCGAGTGGTATTGTAATTCTACGGGTATTTCTTTGGCAAAAATTAGAAAAACTAAACAAAATGATTAAGACAGAAAAGTAGGTTATCTATTATGTTGATAGAATTTATAAAACGGCATAAGCCCAGACAAATCTGGGTACTTTTTTTAGAAGAGTATTTTGGGATAGTGGTTCGCTGGATACCCGGATATGAGGGCATGTTTATCAGATGGTTATTTTATAAAATGACCTTTAAAAAAATCGGCAAGAAATCTCTTGTTTGGCCATCTGTTTATATTATACATAGCTACAATATTGTTGCGGGAAAATATCTTGCTATTAATACAGGAACTCATATTGACGCAAGAGGTGGTATAGAGTTTGGGGACTATGTATTAATTGGTCCTAATGTATTTATTGGCTCATCAAACCATGTTATTGCACCGGTTAAAGATAAGCCAAGGATTTTTCTTGGGCATACGCCAGATCCGGTAAAGATTGGTAATAATGTTTGGATTGGAGCTAATTCTGTAATTTGTCCGGGAGTAAGTATTGGAGATAATAGTGTTATTGGCGCAGGAAGTGTTGTGACAAAAAACGTACCTGGCAATGTTGTCGCAGTCGGTTCACCACTGCGTATTATACGGGAATTCTAATTATATGTTTACTAAAGAATTCAAAGATTTTTTTAAAAACAATAAAGAGCAGGTTAAAAAGAAAAAATACTGGGGAAGATATCTTTATACAGTTAATTTTAAAATGATTGCTTCACAAGTTCAAAGCGGCGCAAAGGTTTTAGCTATTGGTCCGTGGGTTTCAGATTTATTTGATTTAATTAATTCGCCCAAAGGCATAGGAATAGATCCGTGTTCTTATTCTCAAGAATCATTAACTAAGCCAGGTATTAATATTTTTTCTGATTCTAAACAACTAAATGAAATTAATGAAAAGTTTGATTACATTATACTTTCTTCATCTATTGGTATGATGGAAGACATATTAGATTCATTTGTTAAACTCCGTAAATTTTGCACTCCTCAAACAAGAATTATTGCCACCTATTATAATCGTACCTGGCAACCTTTTATAAGATTTTCTGAACTTTTGGGATTAAGACTTAAGACGCCAGAGATGAATTGGGTGCCTGCTCAGGAAATAGAGAATTTACTATATTTGGCTGATTTTCAGACGATAAAAAGATCTATATTTTGTTTGATACCTATTTATATTCCATTTTTTTCAAATTTTATCAACAGATTCATTTCTATTTTACCTTTTATTAATTTAGCTAGTATCCTAACATTAGAAATTAGTCGGCCATTAAATTTATCCAAAGAAAAAAATATTACTCCAAAAGTGTCCATTGTTGTGCCAGCCAGGAATGAAGCTGGAAATATAAAAGAAATTGTTCGTAGGCTTCCGAATTTTCCTGGAGGGCAGGAAATTATCTTTGTAGAAGGAGGATCGGTTGATAATACAAAAGAAGCAATAGAAAAAGTGATACAAGATAATCCTAATTTAGAAATTAAATTCTTAACGCAAAAAGGTAAAGGAAAGAAGGATGCTGTAGAAACTGGCTTTGGTATAGCCCAAGGAGATATTTTTATTATTTTAGATGCGGATTTAAGCGTTCCGCCTGAAGCATTGCCTAAATTTTACAAAGCATTAATGGAGGATAAGGGAGAATTTATTAATGGCTCTCGAATGGTTTATCCGATGAAAGGAAAGGCGATGAGATTTTTAAACATGCTTGCGAATGTCTTCTTTAGCAAAAATTTCTCTTATTTATTGGATCAGAGAGTACGTGATACTCTTTGTGGAACAAAGGTGTTAAGAAAAAATGATTATTTCTCCATTTTAAAAAATAAATCCTATTTTGGAAATTTTGATTATTTCGGTGATTTTGATTTATTATTTGGCGCAGCGCATCTTAATTTAAAGATAATTGATATGCCTGTACGTTATAATGAAAGAATTTATGGCCAGACCAATATCAAGAGATGGAAAGACGGTTTCTTTCTTATGAAGATGATGCTTGTAGGAGCATTTAAATTAAAATTTAGCTGGTTAATTCCGGGTAAATATGCAAATAAATAAAGTTAATGAAACAGATGCTACAATCTTAAGACACATTAGGGCATGGGAAAAGAAAGGTGCCTTAAGGTTAATTTATAAAAAAGATATCTATAAAAAAATAGAGAACTATATGCTTTCCGGCAATACTTTGGAACTAGGTGCTGGTGCAGGGTTCTTTAAAAAAAATCAGAGAGGGGTAATTTCATCGGATATCTTGTTTTTAGAACATTTAGATATTATATGTAATTCGCATTTTTTAGCTTTTAAAGATGCATCGCTAACAAATATAATCGGAGTAGATGTGTTGCATCATTTTGAAAAACCTTATTTATTTTTTAATGAATGTAAGCGAGTATTAAAACCAAAGGGAAGATTAATATTAATTGAGCCTTGGATATCTGCATTAAGCAAATTTGTTTATAGGTATTTGCATCACGAAGATTGTCGCTTTGTAAAAAATCCATTGGATTACCCTTTTGGTAATAGCAAAAATCCTTGGCAGGGAAATGCGATGATTCCTTATCAGATATTTAATGTTTGTTATATTAATAAATTTAAGTCTCGATGGCCAAATTTTAAAATATTAACTGTTAAGCCTTTTTCTTTTTTGGCATATCCATTGACCGGTGGATTCAAGCCATACGGAATAAAATCAGAAAAAATAATATCGTTGTTATTAAAAGTAGAACATGTTTTTAAACCAATTTTTTTAAATATAGCTGCATTTCGTAGTTTAATAGTTATTGAAAATGGCCAAGATTAATACAAAAGATATAGATGTGCTTATTCTTTGTGGAGGATTGGGTAGCCGCTTGGGTAGCATAACGCAAAATTGTCCCAAGCCGATGCTTAAAATAAGTAATAAACCTTTTTTAGATATCGTTATCGGATATATTGCTAATTTTGGATTTAGGCGTTTTATTCTTTGTACAGGTTATAAAAGTAACATTGTCGCAGATTATTATAAAAAAAAGAAAAATAATTATTTAAAAATATTAATATCTAAAGAAAAAAAACCTCTAGGCACTGCCGGGGCTATTAAAAATGCGCAAAAAAATATTAAAAGTAATCATTTTTTAGTTATAAATGGCGACGGAATCTGCTTGGTTAACTTGCGAGATGTTCTTAATTTCCATATAAATAAAAAAGCCTTAGTTTCTATTATTACTATTTACAATAATGACCCAACTCATTATGGGACTATAACATTAGGAAAATCTCAGAGAATCGTAAAATTTAAAGAAAAAAGTAAAATAAAAAATAAAAACAATCTTATTAGTACTGGGATATACTTTTTTAATAAAAAATTAATGTCTTTAATACCAAAAAATAAAAATGTTTCTTTAGAATATGATATTTTCCCCAAGATTATTGATAAAAAAATTTATGGATATATAACGCAAGAGCCGTTTGTAGACATCGGGACACCCCAGCGGTATAATAGAGCAAAGCATTTTTTTAAAAAAATAAAATTTTAATTTATGGATATTAATAAAAAATTAATAATTTTTATTTTGATAACAGCAACAATATTATGCGCCGTTGGAATCTTAGCTGGTTATTCTTTGGGTGATGAGGTCCAACATTTTCGTATGAGTAGGGAAATGTTTATGTTAAATAAGCGGCCGGTTTTTGATAGCGTCTATGGACAAGGTACGGCCCCGGGATATTTTTATAATTGGGAGCCATTTTGGCATATCGGATTAGCTATTGCTTGGAAGGTGTTTACAAAACCATATTTTCCAATCGCTCAAGTTTATCATACCCTGTATTTTATTTTGCTTTTAATGTTTACTTATCGGTTGTCTAAAAGACTCTACACGCGCGAAACAGGCTTTTATTCAGTTTTGATATTAGCGACCGTACCAATGATTATCAGTTTTTCTATACTTTTTTATTTAGATGTACCTGCAATAACATTTGGTATTTTATGTACTTATTTATTGGTAAGAAAACGTTTCATTTGGGCAGGATTAGTATTAGGAATAATATTTATTGTAAAAAGAAGTTTATATTTTTTTATTCCAAGCTTTATTTTTATTGTTCTTTATCGGAGTAGAGGGTTAAAGGAAAAGATTAAAAATCTATTTCTTTTCTTTTGTATGCCTTTAGCAGTGGGTATAATAGATTTATTTTGGAGGCAGAGACTCTTTATTATAAAAACAGGAGAAGGCGCTGGCTCGGTTATGGATATTAGCACTTTTTCTGGAATAGTCCATTTTTTAAAAGAGAAATATATA
>JBFMBJ010000077.1:0-1679 GCA_040755235.1 Candidatus Omnitrophota bacterium | reverse complement strand
AACGAATCCAGCCGGCAGAGTAACAGAATACCTTAATTCATATTTTTTAAATCCTATCGATATAGTAAAATATTTTGGAATAGTTTTATTATTTTTATTATTCTTATATTTTATTTATAGGAAATACGAAAAGAACGATATTTTATTATGGGTTCCAATCATCAACTATGCATTTTTTTATTTTTTGATGTTTGGTTTTAATTCCGATATAAGATATCTTATGCCAATAGTTCCATTCTTAACGATTATTGCCGCAAAGCCACTCGATAAATTTAAAAATAAAAAAATATTTTATTTGTTAATTATTATAATATGCGTTGCGCAATTTATTTCTGTCTGTATTTATACTTACAAAAGACGACATCTTTATAGAGAAACAAGACAGGCTTTTACTTATATTAAAGAGAATACTCCGGAAGATTCATTAATTTTATATCCAGAATATAATTTACTCGAATTTGCGAATAGAAAAATAATCTGGAAATATTGGCAGGGTTATAACTGGTTTACGATGTTATTATGGTCACAAGATTCTGGTGAAGTAAAAAAAGCATTAGATATTAATAAAATAGATTATATCGTGATTAAAAAATCTCGAATTTATGATGATTCACAAATACGCCATATCGGTGCCTATCCAAGATCTTTTGTCAATAGAATTCCTAAATTCGATTTTTTAAAGCTGGTTTTTGATAACAAAGAAATAAGTATTTGGAAGGTGGAGCGCTAATGAATAATAAAAAGATACTAATTATAATTCCTGCTTATAACGAGGAGAAAAATATTATTATGGTGGTCGAGCATATTCGTCAACATATCGAAGGAGCGGATATAGTAGTAGTTAACGATGGCTCCAAAGATAAAACAGCCTTAGTTGCTGCAAGTCTCGGGATTTATGTAATAGATCTACCTTTTAATTTAGGAGTAGGTTCTGCAATGCAAGCAGGTTACGTATTTGCTTTTCGAAGGAATTATGACATTGCTGTTCAGTGTGATGGTGATGGACAACATCCACCATATGAAATACCTAAATTAATAGAAGTATTAGAAACTCAAAAAGTAGATATTGTCGTCGGATCAAGATTTTTATATAAACTAAGTTATAAATCAAGTGCGGTACGTCAGGTAGGTATTAAATTATTTGCATGGATAATTTCAATTTTCTTAAGGAAAAGGTTGACAGATACAACTTCTGGATTTCGTGCTTTGAGTAAAAGAGCAATTAGTTTTTTTGCAAAATATTATCCGGGCGATTACCCAGAGCCAGAGGCTTTAGTTTTAGCACATCGAGCTGGTCTGAAGATAGAAGAAATTCCTGTGCGGATGCGTGAACGTCAAGGTGGCGTTTCTTCAATTAGGTTTCTGGGTTCAATCTATTATATGGTTAAAGTATTTTTAGCGATAATTGTTGATATGTTTGAAAAAATAGAGGAAAAATATGACTAATTTTTTAAGAATACAAGCTATCGCAAGTTTTATAGGACTAGTTATTATTATAGTCATTTTTGAATTAATCCGCAGAAGAAAATTTATTGAAAAATATGCACTTTTATGGATTTTTAGTGCCACGGCAATTGTAGTTTTTAGTCTTTTTCCAAAGTTACTTTATAGGATCGCTCGTATTTTGGACTTACACTATATTACAGTCTTATTAATTCTTATCTTCTTATTTTTACTTT
>JBFMBJ010000076.1:0-6000 GCA_040755235.1 Candidatus Omnitrophota bacterium | reverse complement strand
TGGCTTTACAATCAGATATTTTATCAGCCGCAAGCCTCGGAATTGAAAATTTATTAATTTTAACCGGCGACCATCCAAAATTAGGTGATCATCCAGAGGCAAAAGCAGTTTTTGATTTAGATTCAGTGCAGCTTTTACAGGTAGTTAGGAAATTAGAGGCTGGTACGGATATGAAAGGAAACAAATTAGAGGGGAGTGCTCCAAGATTTTGTGTGGGTGCAGTAGTTAATCCCGGCGCAGACCCGCTTGAGCCGCAAATTATAAAAATGGAAAAGAAAATTGAGGCAGGAGCAGAATTTTTCCAGACCCAGGCAGTTTATGATGTAAAACAATTTGAAAATTTCCTTTCAAAAACAAAACACCTAAAAACAAAAATTATGGCAGGGATTGTTTTATTAAAATCAGCGGGTATGGCAAAATATATGAATAAAAATGTCGCCGGAGTTTTTGTGCCAGATGATTTAATTAAAGAAATGGAACAAACAAAAGATAAGGTGGCAAAGTCGGTTGAAATTGCCGCTCGTTTAATTAAAGAATTAAAGCCAATGTGCCAAGGAACTCACATTATGCCCATTGGTTGGGATAAAGTTGTACCAAAAGTAATTGAGGCTTCGGGGTTATAGTATTGATCATTGATGAATCTATTAATTTTAGAGCGAATGTCGATTTTAGTCGAAGCAGCTTGAGTAATGAGGGAATCCCGAAGATTATTTCGGGACGACGAGGATGTTTGAATTCGTCCTGGCGAGTAGCCGACGAATGAGTTCCGCAGTCGCCGATTTACGAAAGATCTTCGGCGTTAAAAAATCGACCCTGAGCGAAAAAATTCAATAGATTCATAACATAAATAATTTCAAAAAAGTTCTTTATTATTAATTTTTATGGGTTTTGATAAGGTTGATTTAAAACCAACAGAACTTCTATTCGCCCACGAAATTTTTCGCCGTCGGCTGCAGTTTACGGCTCAAATGTTACGCTCCATAGAAGATTGTCGCTACATTTTCGCCCTAATTCTTTGCCGACATTTGCCAAAAAATTTCTAATTGTGTGCTCACAGAAGTTCCATTGGTTTTACAAAATTAAATAAATATGACAAAAATAGTTATAATTGGGGCGGGAATTGCTGGACATAGCGTTGCTGTCAATTTAAGAGAAAAGAATAAGGATTGTTTAATTACTTTAATTAGCGAAGAAGCCTATTTACCATACGACCGCAGAAAATTAATAGATTATTTAAAAGGCGATATTAAAGATAGTGATTTATTTTTAGCTAGTGAAGATTTTTATAAAGAAAATAATATAAATTTTTTAAAAGAAAAAATTGTTGTATCAATAAATACCAATAAAAAAGTAATTCATTTTAAAGACTCTAAAGAAACAATTGATTATGAAATTTTAGTGATTTGTTCGGGTAAAAAAATAGTATTGCCGGAAATTCCCGGAGCACACAAAGAAGGAGTATTTAATTTTTATTCGCTAACGGACTTAAAAAAATTTACCCAAAGCCCAATTACTGATACGATTTGTGTTGTAGGCTCAGACCAGGGAGCACTAGATTTAGCAAAAACAATTAGCGTAAAATATAAAGTCGAAGTAAAATTAATCAGCCTTAATGATTTTGATGTTTGTGCTGTGCCGCCGGAGGTAGAATTAATAAAAAGCCAAGTTACAGAAATTATTGGCGAAGGGTTTGCTCAAGCAATAAAATTAAAAGAGGGAAAAGTAATTGCTGTCACCAATATTTTATTTAAAGAGAAGCTAGAAAGTAATATTAATTTTCTAAAAAATACCCAAATAGAAATTTTAAATAATCAAATTATCGTTGGCCAAAATCTAGAAACAAATATTAAAAATATTTTTAGTTGTGGGAGCGTGGCAAGTTATAAAGATAATACAGATTTCATAAAAACTTTTGATGATGTAGTAAATGAGAGTAAAATTTTAGTAGATAATTTAATTAATCAAATTAAAGTTAAAGCCGATGTTGCGGCAGGCGGAGAGTAAAAATGTCAGACGTATTAGTTGATTTGGGAACAAAAGGGACGGATGCGGTATTAAAATTAACCAAACAATCTTTGGACGAAGCAATTAAAAAATTTGGGCTTGATGCAAAAATTGCTTTTCCAGATACAAATTATTATTTACCTCTAATAAATGCACTTTTAAATATTGAGGTAAAGACGCTTAGTGATTGCCTCAAGGCTTTCACGGAAGCAGAAAATTTATCTAAAAATATTCCTACAAAGTCAGGTTTAGCAATTGCAAGTTTAGGAGGAATTTTTAATAAAGGTGTAGCGACTTTACTTTGTGAAGAAATTTTAGCGGCTTTGGCAGTAATGAATAAAGTGCATCCGCAAGAGGGCTTTGCTGGATTTTTGACAGATGTATTATTACGCTCTTTGGGGATTCAACTTGTAGATGGACGTATTGCAGGAATTGCCGTAATTTTAGGCCCTGCAAAAGATGCAGATTCTGCAGTTGAGGTAGTACGAAATTTCCAAAAAAGAAGTATTGTCAGTTTATTAGTTGGAGAAGTTAAGGGAAACAGTTTTAAAAAACAATTAGAAGAAAAAGGTGTAGAGTTAGGCCTAGATAATTACATCGTGCCTTTAGGCCAAGATTATTTATCCGCAATTTATGCAGTAAACTGGGTAGTAAGAGCGCCATTAATTTACGGAGGCCTAAAATCCGGGCAGTGGCAGGAAATCGCAGGTTATATCCGTAATCGCGTTCCAGCATTTGTGCTTTTATTAAGCCATATTGATGAGATTTTAGTAGCCACCGGCCTGGGAGTTTTGGCATTTGGATTGCCGATTATTACAGATTTAGATGTTCCGCAATTAGGAAAAATTGATACTACTCTTTATGAAGCTTTAGTTACTGAAAAAGATTATAAAAATATTGCATCGCGCTGTATTTTAACCCGTGGCATTAAAGTAAAAATGACAGATATAGATGTGCCTGTGCCTTATGCCGCAGCTTTTGAGGGAGAGCGGGTAAGAAAAGAACAGCTTTATGTAGAATTTGGCGGAAAATCAAGCAGTGCATTTGAATATTTAACCACCAAAAAAGCTGAAGAAATCGAAGACGGTAAGGTGGAATTAATTGGCCCGGATATTGAAAAGCTCAAAGAAGGCGAAAAATCAATGCCTTTGGCGATTAAAGTAGAAGTGTTTGGCCGTAAAATGCAAAAAGATTTTGAGCCGATTTTGGAGCGTCAGATTCATCGCTTTATAAATTATTGCATGGGCATCATGCATATCGGGCAGCGTGACATGCTTTGGGTGCGTATTAGTAAAGATTCTTTTAATAAAGGTTTCAGGCTAAAGCACATTGGTGTGATTTTACATGCGATGTTGCATCAGGAATATAATGCAATTGTCGATAAAGTGCAAATTAAGATTTATACAAAACAAGCTGATGTGGATAAATTGTTACTGGAAGCAAAAAAAACTTTTGATGAGCGCGATGAAAGATTAAAAGGCATGACTGATGAGAGCGTAGATACTTATTATTCATGTTTGTTGTGCCAGAGCTTTGCGCCAAATCATGTTTGTATCGTAACACCAGAGCGTCTAGGTCTTTGCGGTGCATATTCGTGGTTGGATGCAAAAGCATCTTTTGAAATTATTCCTACGGGTCCAAATCAACCTATAGAAAAAGGTAAAACTCTCGATACAAAACTCGGCCAGTGGGAAAATATAAATGAGTTTGTAAAACAAAAATCGAATAAAACAATTGATAAAGTAAGTATGTATTCGATTATGGACTCACCCCAATCATCGTGCGGGTGTTTCGAGTGTATTGTGGCTATAATTCCTGAGGCAAATGGTGTAATTGTAGTAAATCGTGATTACGCAGGTATGACCCCAGTAGGAATGACTTTTACAACTTTGGCTAGTTCCGTCGGAGGAGGGGTGCAGACACCGGGATTTTTAGGGGTAGGAAAATTATACATCACCAGTAAAAAATTTATTTCTAGCGAAGGTGGATTAGAGAGAATTGTTTGGATGCCCAAAGAATTAAAAGAGACGCTGGAAGAAAAGCTAAAAAAACGCTGTAACGAAATCGGTAAGTCTGATTTATTTGATAAAATTGCTGATGAAACCGTGGCTACAACTAGTGAAGAATTGTTAGCGCATTTAGAAAAAGTAGGCCATCCGGCATTAACCTTACCGAGCTTGATTTAAATTTATCCTGTATCTATAAATAGGTGTAGTAGTTTGTTCTAACCCTTATTAATTACAAGGGGTTTTGTAAAAATTTCTCTTGACGAAATAGGTTTTATATATTATTCTAATTTATAATAAAGAAGCTTGCTTGATGAGCAGGCAGGGAGGATAAATGAATTTTAACAAGACCTTAACGCTATCATTGATATTAATTTTAATTTTAGGCGTAAGTCTTTGTTTTGCAAGTGCTCTTAAAGAAGAAGCGATTATTTATCGACAAAAGGGTTTTGAGGCGCAAAGTTCTGGCGATTTAGATACCGCAATGAAATTTTATCAAAAGGCCCTTGAATTCGAACCTTACTATCCAGGTGTTTATAATGATCTGGGTGTTGTATTTGAAGCAAAAGGCTGGAATGGTCGAGCAGAACAATTTTATTTAAAAGCAATTGAAATAGATCCTAAATATACGAATCCATACACAAATTTAGCCCTGCTCTATACAAAAAAAGGCGATCTTCGTAAAGCATCAGCATATTGGAAAAAAAGAGCAGAGATGGGTAGTCCTCTAGATCCTTGGACTATAAAAGCTCAAGAAGAATATCATAAGATTGCTAATGCCTATCCAGATATGAAAAATGTGATTATAGAACAGGAAGCAATTGAGCTCGTAGATACTGTATCTCGTCAAAAACAGCTTCAAGCAGCACATCCAGAGATAGCAGCAAAAGAAAATTTAAGAAGAGCCAAATATTATTACAAACAACAGGAGTATGCTTCAGCGCTAAGGGAGCTTCTTAATGCTCAACGACTTGATCCGCACAACAAAGAAATCAATAAGTTAATTGAAATTATTCAAAAGAAAATATTGTTATAATTAATTATTTTATTAAAAAAGGTTCTGCAATATCCATCCTATTTTTTAAAAATTCCTAATTAAATCTTTTCTGATGTTTTATATATTAGAATTATTTTTTGTGATTAGATGAGAAAGCCTAAGCTGCTCATTATCGATGCTCCCGGTCTTTGTTATAGAGCATATTATGCTATCAAGAATTTGTCTACTAGCTATGGACAAGCTACAAATGCTATTTATGGTTTTGTAACGATGTTAGAGAAGTTAATGCATACCCAAAAACCAGATTATGTAGCAGTATGTTTTGATCTGGGGAAAGTTACCTTTAGACAAAAAAAATTTGCTGATTATAAAATTCAGCGTCCACCCATGCCAGATGAATTAATTAGTCAAATTCCTTTGATTAAAGAAATAATTAATGCCTACAATTTATCAATTTTTGAAAAAGAAGGCTTTGAGGCAGATGATTTAATCGCTACATTAGCAGAAAAATTCGCTAGCAAGGATTTAGAAATAGTAGTGGTTACCTCTGATAAAGATATGCTCCAGATAGTCAGTAAAAATATTTTTATTTTTAATCCCTACAAAGAAGAGGGAGTCCTTTACGACGAGAAAAAAGTAATAGATTTCTTTGGCGTTAAACCAAAAAATATAATCGATTTTCTTAGCTTAACAGGAGATAACGCAGATAATATTCCTGGGATTCCTGGAATCGGAGAAAAAACTGCTCAAAGTATTTTAACCAAAACCAAAGACTTGGATAGCTTAATAAAGAATATCGATCACCTAGATTTATCAGAAAAAATTAAAGAATCATTAAAGAGAAATATTGATATGCTTAATTTAAATAAAGAATTAGTTAAGCTTGATACCAATGTAGATATAGACTGTAATTTGGAGGGATTAAAAGTTACCCAGGCAAATACACAAGAGTTATACAGCCTATTTAAAAAATTAGAATTTAAAAAGTTAATT
>JBFMBJ010000075.1:0-6000 GCA_040755235.1 Candidatus Omnitrophota bacterium | reverse complement strand
AGTAACCACAACCGAGGTTATTTTTAATTTATCATGAAGATTTATAATAAGTTCATTTATGCTATCGGCTGTAATAGGATCTACTCCAGTGGTAGGCTCATCATAAAGAATTACTTCTGGTTTTATGCAAAGCACCCTGGCTAAAGCAACCCGTTTTTTCATGCCGCCACTCAACTCAGAAGGCATTAAATTTTGAATTCCGCCGAGCTCTACCATACAAAGCGATTCCTCTACACGTTCGGCAATTTCTTTTTCACTAAAATGATCATGTTCTGTCAGACCGAAGGCAACATTTTCGCCAACTGTCAATGAATCAAAGAGCGCTCCGCCCTGAAAAAGTAAGCCTATCTTAAGCCGTTCTTTATTCAGTTCTTTCTCAGAAAGTTTATCTATTTCTTTATCATTTATAATTACCTGTCCTTTGTCCGGCCTTAAGATACCTACTATGTGTTTTAATAAAACACTCTTCCCGCAGCCAGAACGACCGATGATAACTGTAGTTTGGCCCTTATCAATATTTAAATTTACACCGCTAAGTACTATGTGTCCGCCAAGTTTTTTTACTACATCTATAATTTGAATCATTTTTATGGAAAAATAAAATAAAAGAAAGCCGTGATAAAACAGTCAGCAGCAATAATCATAATAAAAGTTTTTACTACCGAATTCGTTGTTGCCTTACCTACACCCTCTGCTCCCCCTTCGACATTAAATCCTTCTTGACAACTGACGAGTGCAATAATTATTCCAAAGATAATCGTTTTGGCTAGTCCTGTAAAAACATCTTTTAAGACTAACGTATCAAAAGTCATATTTAAATACATCGAAGAACTTATTCCTAAGCGATAAACACAAATTGCATATCCGCCAAAAATACCAATTAAATCCGCATAAATCGTTAGAAGTGGAAGCATAAATACTAAACTTAAAAAACGCGGCACCACTAAATATTTAACTGGATTTGTAGCTAAAGACTGCAATGCATCTATCTGTTCGGTAACTTTCATTGTGCCAATCTCTGCAGTAATTCCTGCACCCACCCGCCCAGCTACCAAAAGCGCAGTCAAGACCGGACCTAATTCTCTAACTAAAGAGAGTGCAACAATATTAGCAATATAAATCTCCGAGCCTAATTGCCTCATTTGGTAAGCAGTTTGAAAAGCTAGAATTGCTCCGGTAAATAATGCCAGAAGCGAAACAATCGGAAGGCTACCAATTCCAATTTTTCGTGCCTGCTCTAGAATTCGCATTTCTTTGAAAGGAGGAATGAATATTAAAATAAGCGTTTGAAGTAATAATTCTGTTAACTTACCTATATATTTAACAAACTCTACTATATTTTTGCCGACATTTTCTAAAGCGCTGACAAATTTCACTCGTTATTCCTTTCCTCTTATTATACAAAATACCTAGTTTTTCTAATTATTCAAAATTTAAGCGATCTGGTTTTCTAGTAATCTTTATAGTTCCACCGGACTTAAATTTTCCAGAAATAATTTCTTCGGCCAAAGGGTCTTCTAAAAAACGCTGAATCGTGCGTTTTAAGGGCCTGGCGCCAAACACAGGATCAAAGCCTCTTTCAATTAGAAACTCTTTTGCCTCTTGCGTAACTTCTAAATTTATTCCCTGTTCTTTCATCCGACTATAAACATAACTCAATTCAATATCAATAATTTTATAAAGGTCTTCTTTAACCAAGGGTCTAAAGACAATAATATCATCTATACGATTTAAAAATTCTGGTTTAAAGGTTCTTTTCACTTCTTCTAAAAGTTTTTCTTTTAGGTCTTGGTAGCTAACATCTTCTTTTTGCGATTTAAACCCTAACGAGCCTTGCTTACGAATTAAATCTGCTCCTACATTTGAGGTCATCAAAATAATAGTATTGCGAAAATCGACTTTGCGGCCAAAGCTATCGGTAAGCCGACCATCTTCAAAAACCTGCAATAATAAATTAAATACATCAGGATGTGCCTTTTCAATTTCATCCAAAAGGATTACCGAATACGGCCTACGTCTTACTTTTTCAGTTAATTGCCCTCCTTCTTCGTAACCCACGTATCCGGGTGGTGCACCAATAAGACGACTCACATTAAATTTTTCCATGTATTCAGACATATCCAGTTGAATCAAGGCATTTTCATCACCAAACATGAATTCTGCTAGGGCGCGTGCAAGTAAACTTTTTCCTACACCCGTTGGCCCTAAAAATATAAATGAGCCTATTGGCCGACGCGGATCTTTAATCCCTGCCCGCGATCGCCTTACTGCATGGGCAATCGCACCAATTGGTTCGTCTTGACCAACTACACGCTTATGTAATTCTTCCTCAATTTTTAAAAGTTTATCTGAATCTTTTTCTTCTAAACGAAATAATGGAATTCCTGTCCACTGACTAACAATCTTTGCAATATCTTCCTCATTTACCTCTGGGCGCATTTGGTCTTTGGTTTTATTCCACTCTTTATTTAAAACATCTAATTCTCCTCGCGCCTGCCTTTCTTGATCGCGGACTTGCGCTGCTCTTTCAAAATCTTGGCTTTTAATAAATGTTTCTTTCTCTTTACGCAGTTGTTCAATTCTATCTTCTAATTTTTTTATTTCCGGGGGTGCAACTAAAATATTTAATCTTTTACGGGAACCCGCCTCATCAATTAAGTCAATTGCTTTATCCGGTAAGAATCTCCCTGAAATATAACGGTCTGATTCTTTTGCTGCAGCTTCTAACGCACTATCAGTAAATTTTACCCGATGATGTGCTTCGTAGCGATCACGCAAACCCTTTAAAATTTCAATTGTTTGTTCTACATTTGGAGGCTCAACCATGATTGTTTGAAATCTGCGCTCCAAGGCCGCATCTTTTTCGATATATTTACGATATTCATTAAGCGTGGTTGCGCCAATGCACTGCATTTCTCCCCTCGAGAGTGATGGCTTTAAAATATTTGAAGCATCAATTGCGCCTTCCGCAGCTCCGGCACCAACAAGCGTATGAAGTTCGTCAATGAAAAGAACTACATCTTGCGAGCGTTTGATTTCTTCCATTACCGCTTTAATTCTTTCTTCAAATTGCCCGCGATATTTAGTCCCGGCAACCATCAAAGCTAAATCCAGAACAATAATTCGCTTATTCTTTAAAACTTCTGGAACGTTCCCTGCAACTACCATTTGTGCAAGGCCCTCAACAATTGCAGTTTTTCCTACTCCTGCTTCACCCAATAATACTGGATTATTTTTAGTACGTCTGCTTAAAATTTGTATCACGCGTTCAATCTCGTTTTTACGGTTAATTACTGGATCAAGTTTTTCTTGTTTTGCTAAAGCAGTTAAATCACGGCCAAAGGCATCAAGCGCAGGAGTCTTTGATTTGCCCATCGGTTGATTAGTTGTTCCAGGGATACTAGCAGAACCTAAAATATTCATCACCTCATTACGCACGCGCGATAAATCAAGCCCTAAATTTAATAAAACCTGACTCGCCACTCCTTCGCCTTCTTTAATTAAACCTAAAAGTAAATGCTCTGTGCCGATATAATTATGTCCTAAACTGCGCGCCTCTTCTGCGGATAATTCCAAGGCTTTTTTTGCGCGTGGCGTAAAAGGAATGTCACCTAAAATTTGAGTGGCAGGCCCCGGCTGCACAAGTTTTTCAATTTCCAAGCGAATAGTCTGCAAATCTACTCCCATCTTCTGCAATACTGCCGCAGCCACTCCTTCGCCTTCACGGACCAAGCCTAAAAGTAAATGTTCTGTGCCAATATAATCATGGTTAAAACGCCTAGCTTCTTCTTTTGCTAAGACAATAACTTTTCTTGCTCTTTCTGTAAATCGATTAAACATGCTCGTCCTGCTCCTTGGTTTCTATAATTCATTTTTCCCTTTTATAGTTTGTTTAATAATCATAGCACGTCTTGTATCTCTTTCCTGAGATGATAATTTTTTACCTTCCATTTTTTGTAAGTGTGCCGGTTGAGTTAAAATGAATAATTCGTTGATACTTGCGCGATCTATATTTTTAATAATATCTAGATCTACGCCTAATCTTACCAGCGATAACAACTCCATTACTTCCTGACTTGAAATAATGAAAGCATTTTTTAAAACTCCAAATGCCCTCCAAATTCTATCTTCTAAAATTTGCCTATTTTGCTGCATTAAAATTTCCCGAGATTGTTTCTCTTGATCAACAATTTGCCTGATTAGACCATTTATATCATCAATAATTTCACCTTCCGTATGCCCCATCGAAACTTGATTTGATATTTGAAAGAAATTCCCTGCTGCCTGCGTTCCTTCTCCATAAAGACCACGTGTGTTAAAACTAAGTTTTGCAATTGCCGCTAAAACTTTATTAATTTGACGCGTCATCACCAAGGCCGGTAAATGTAACATTACCGAACCGCGCATACCAGTACCGGCATTCGTAGGACAGGCAGTTAAATATCCCCAATCCGATTGATATGCAAATGCTAAATATTCAGAAAGTGAATCATCAATTCTATTAATAATATCCCAGGCACTAAACAAATCGAAACCCGAACGCATCACTTGAATTCTTAAATGATCCTCTTCATTAATCATAATCGCTATCACTTCTTCTTCGTCAATAATTACACCTTTATTATTTGATTTTGTAGCATGTTCATGGCTCATGAGATGTCTTTCAATAAGAAGTTGTTTATCCACAGTATCTAAATCGGCTAACTTTAAAACCATAGTCTTTTTTAAAAGATCTATTTTGGAACTTGCATCTTGAACCTTTTCTAAAACTTCTTGGGTTTGTTTTTTATTAGCCCAATGCGGAAAAGGATATTTTTCCAAATTTCGTGCCAGACGGATTCTACTTGAAATTACAATCTCAGAATTGGGACCAGTGCCTTTAAGCCATTCGCTGGTATGTTTTACTAAATCATTTAATGTCATCTTGACTTGCTCCCTTATTATCAGATTCTTGATCTTTTTTTTCCAAGTCGCGAATCTTATCGCGTAATTTTGCTGCTTCTTCAAACGCTTCCATTTGGATTGCGCGCTGTAATTGATTGCGTAAATCCTGTAATTCAAAATTTGTTTTGGACATTTTTGATGCCTTTACAGGCAACTTTCCAAAATGTTGGTTTGAACCATGAATTTTTTTTAAGAGTGGTGCTAAATATTTTTTAAAAGCCGTATAACACTGACTACATCCCAAGCGACCAATTTTTCTAAAATCTTCGTAAGTCAAATTACAATTAGAACACTTTGTTTTAATTATTTCCTTGTCTTCAACGCCTTTTCCAAATTCTCCAAGTCCGGCCAATAGATCAGCTAAACCAAATTGCTGTTCCATTTCCATAGATTTTGCTCGAGCGCATTCTTCACAAAGATGAAGTTCTGTCATCTGTTCGTCTACAATCTCTGTAAGGTGTACAGTTGCCGGATTTTTATTGCATAAATCACATAACATATTCCCTCCTCACACTTGTTCGTCGGGAGAAAACAAATTACAGAGAACAGAAAACTTTTTTATAGTCCGTACTCGGTAATCTGTAATCTATTTTTAGTATTTTACGCCTTCTTTTCTAGTCAACTCTCTAAATTCTTTCATTAATTTTAAAGTTATTGGCCCGGGTTTGCTTTTTCCGATCTTACGGCCGTCGACCTTAATTACCGGGATTATCTCTGCGGCAGTACCTGTTAAAAAAACCTCATTGGAGATATAGACTTCGTGACGTGTCAAAACATGTTCGTGAGTAGAAATCTTGATTTTGCGCGCAATTTCTAAAACACTATCACGTGTAATCCCACGTAAAGTGCCCATGCATTGAGGCGGTGTATAAAGCTCATTATTTTTTACAATAAAAATATTATCTCCGGTACACTCTGCCACATAACCCATGGAATCAAGCATAATTGCTTCTTCGTAACCAGAATTAGTTGCCTCAATTTTTGCTAGAATATTATTTAAATAGTTTAAAGACTTTATCTGTGGATTAAGCGCTTCAGGTAAATTACGTACAGTGG
>JBFMBJ010000074.1:0-6040 GCA_040755235.1 Candidatus Omnitrophota bacterium | reverse complement strand
GCCTTCGGGGACGAAGTAGGATGAGCCACCAAAAAGTTCGCAAGTAATATAAAGATTCAGGCATTGCTCTTGAGGATAGCCCAAAAAATTTTTGAGTTGCGTTTTTACATAGTAGCCGGAAGAATCAGGGACGGCGCAATTGTTTGGTTGTTCTTCGGTTCCACAATCATATTTATTCTGTTCATTATTTCCTCCCCATCTCCATCCCCAACTACACGGCCTATATCTTTGAGTTTCGGCAGGAAGTTCTACAGGATTCCCATCTGAGTCGTAATAAAAAATTCTTTCCCGATATCCTCGTTGATACGAAGGAATATAAAAAGTCAGAGGAATCTGATAGCGGCAGCCGCCGACTTCTGAAGAAACAATTGTGGGAATGCCGCCGCCGCTACTGTCGCCGCAGCCGGACCAGTAAGCATTATTTACACCAGCGGCGCATAAAGCTAATCCCGCGCCGATTTCAAAAGCGACGTTGATGGCAATACTTGCTAAGCTCACTTCTGACACTATTCCGGTAGCTACTGCTAATCCTCCTTGCGTTGCCGTAATCTCAGGAATTATTAGAGGTGCCACTTGCCAAAGCACCACCGCTAACACAACACCAATAATAACGTTTAAAATATT
Organism: Candidatus Omnitrophota bacterium; assembly: GCA_040755235.1. Classification (GTDB taxonomy): domain Bacteria; phylum Omnitrophota; class Gorgyraeia; order Gygaellales; family JBFMBJ01; genus JBFMBJ01. Next base: position 5,416 of record JBFMBJ010000074.1, on the reverse strand, counting down.
AAAGCTTCCCCCTGCTTGAGCAACCCGAATAGGGAAGATAGCAACCAATAGTATTAAAAACAGAATAAATAATTTATTTTTAAAGATATTCCACATTATTATAATTTTAATAAATCAAAAATAAATAACAATAAAGACGCCTGTGGATAACTCAAAACAATAAAAAAGGCTGGTTTTAAACCAGCCCAAATAAATATCTCTGTTATTTTTTTAATGCTTTAAGCATTTCTATTGCTTGATTCACACCTCCTGTTCCATTCTTGATTCTTTTCTTAGCTGTCACAATAAAACCCACTGGAATACTAGCGCAAAAAGATGTTAGTATATTTCCTCCTTGGTATATCTCTATTCGAACCTCATAGTAAGGAAATAGATTTAGATTAGAAGGAAAAAAATTAGGGAAATTTAGTCTGACTACTAATTTCAGGTCTTTTTCGTCAGGCCGTTCAACCACGATAAAACCATTATTTTTTAAGCTTTCAACCATCGTGTCGTAAAACAACCTGCCATATAAATAATCCTCCTGATATTCAGAGTCATCTCCCGATGTCACTGCATCTTTAAATTCCCCAACCTTCATGCAATCGTAGTTTTCTTTATCAACCGTACTAAGAGTATTGTTGGTATTAATTTTAAAATCCTTATAAACCTTTACTTCCACAAAAACTTTTTCCGTAGGAGTAAAAAAGTCAAGATTGTATATTCTTGGCGTCGGCGCCGCGCATCCACCTGCCAACACCGCCAAAACCAAAAGCCCCATTAACAATGCCAATTTTCTCATCCCACACCTCCAATTCTATCTTTTAATCCCGTTAAAAACAGGATGTTTGTCAAACTGCTGATTTTTTACATTATACCCGTTTCTCCAAAAAAGTCAATGGCGAGAAATATTCATCTACATCTAAAATTGATTGAATGTTTTTTAAAATTTTAGAATAATCCCGGAAAAAATTATTAAGCGATTTTTCATAATAATATTGAATCAATAATTCGCGATAAACATGAAAAATAAATAAATCAAAATCCAAATTACGCGAAACAAATTTATTAAAAAATATTTTATCTAATTTATTTTTTCTTTCATGGATTGTCCTTACATACCAAATAGCCCACATAAAGGAAGCGTCCAAATACATAGTCTCCTCTAAATCTACGCATCCAATCTTTGATTTATAAATAAAAATATGTTTGGGAGATATATCGGAATGGCTAAGAATAAATTGTTGAGGGCTTTTAATTTTTTTACGCAATAATCCATAATGTTTTTTTACATTATTGAGAAAATTAATATCGAGTATTTTTTTTAAAAAATGATTTAATAAATTATCCCAATATTGTAAATAATTACGATTAATGTTAATAAAAGCTGGCGGTAAAAATTTCCTTTGTTTAATTAGTGGTCCAAAGCAAGAATCCGAAATTTTAAATAATTTATTAAAAAGATTAAAAAATACTCTATCAGCTTCTTCTGGCGATCTTCTATTTAAAAATAATTTGGAATTAATATACTCACTTTCAATAATATAAAAATTGTTAATAATCTTAATTGATAAATTGCTCGGTATTTTAATGCCGCATCTTGAAAAAAGAACATTAGCGCATGTTAAATTTTTAAATTGAAATTTTGATAAATCGGGGTTTAGTATCTTTACAATCGTATTTTTAGAAGTTAAACATACACACGATTTTTTCGAATAATGTAAAATTTTACGAATACAAAACTCTTGTTTAAGTGTTTCAATATATTCATTTAAAAGAATATTTTTAATTGATTTTTTATTTAACCATAACATATTTATTAATTATTTATTTTTAAATATCGAAGAGATCGGCTGATGAATTAAATCAAAATAAATAAGAACATTTTTTTTAAATTCTTGGATTAAATTTTTATCTGAACCCGAACGATTGAGGTGTTTGATATGAAACGCGCCAGTTGAAAAAACTGGAATAATAAAACAACCTAAAGCAATTAAACAAGCGCCTAAGTAAGTATCTTCCATGCCCCACCCTCTAAATTGCAGATTAAAACCACCCACGATATCGAAATCTTTTTTCTTGACAGAAACAGCGTTTGTTACAAACATAGACGGTAAATCCCAAACTCCTAAAATTTTATTTTGACCAAAATTTTTTAAATTATTCGTTTCTTTCAATAATTCTACTTTTCTTATTTCGGCGTCTCGCAAACGATACATGCTAAACCAATAAGATTTAATCTCTTTTTTAAAGCGAAAATCATTAGTAATATCTGGTTTAAAAACACAATCCAGCAATCTTTTATCCGATATCTGAATATTTTCTTTAAAGCTTATAAAAGCCACATTATCTAAATAGGCATGCCGAATAATATGTTCTCTAATAAAATTATTTTCCAGTACCATGTCTGAATCTAAAAAAATAAGAACATCTCCTTTGGCCAAATTCGCCCCGAGATTGCGAGCGTGAGATCTGCCAAGATGGTTTTGACGCACATATTTAATTTTAATCGGCATATTTTTGATAAATTTGGAAACAACATTTTCGGTGTCATCTATTGAACCATCATCGATAATTATAATTTCTATTAGATTCCATTCTTTTTTCGTTAAATTTTGATATTGTAAAGAGCGTAAGGTATGTTTAATAGTATTAACAGAATTATAGGTTGGTATAATGATAGATGCTCTATTTAAAAATGACCGAGAACGAGCAAATGGCTTTTTTGATAATAAATCTGTTCCTGTTGCTTTGATAAAAACAGTTTCTAGATTTGAAAAATCATTAGATTTCTTTTTTAAACGTTCAATTATAGTTTCAGAATATTCATTAAAAATAAAATTGTTTGCAGCTAAAGCTTTTATAATTAAAGGATGCAAAGATCGATCACTAATAAGAGATTCGGGTTGAATGCCCTCCCATGATTGTTTTGAAATTTTATCGAAAATCTCCTTATCCCATAATTGTAATCCAAGTTCACTGGCTATACCTTTTATCCGGCTGATCGCTTTTGGGATTTCTTTTTTTTCGGTTACTAATTCTTCAATTTCAAAAAAATCTCCCATTCGCGAACCAAATTTAAAAGAAATAGACGACTCGCCACTGCGAGCTTCAAATTTATCAATATACGATAGAACCCACTTGGTCTCTCCAATATAATACAAAATATCAAGAAGCGGCACTAAATATTTCGGTTCAATATTGATTTCTCTTTCAAATTTCGCCTCGCCCTTTTTGGCTCTGTATTTTAATATTAACTGGAGGCCATATTTATTGATTTTTAAACGGAAGTCGCGATGACCTTTTGCAAACATTATCAATTCAGTAGTTTTATCTATATATTCCCATCTTTTTTCAATGCGATCGCGCAAAGACACAAAATCATTCCAAGTGGTTGGTCCTCGTAATTCGCATTCTATTAATTTTGTCTTTTTGTTCATATTTATTGAATTTTATTTCTTAATCGCCGCAATTATTAAAAAATCTGGAATTTCTGTTTTAACCGCTTTTTTCAATTTTTTATCCATTTCATCAATATATCGCGATGATTTAAATTTATCTTCTCGTAAATGTCCCTTTCTAGCTTTTTTAAGTTTTTTCTTTGATACAATTTCTCGAAAATCGTCGATAACAAAGCCGGCTTTTTTTAAATATTTCAAATATTCTTCAATTGGACGGCGATAACCCATTACTTTTATGCCGGTTGACCATAATGTTTGTTTTAATATACAAGGAGTTTTATATTTTAACACTGCTCTCGCAAAAAATTTCTTTCCATTGCGCTTTGCGTATATCCATTTTTGATAAAAGAAAACTGGATGGTTTATTGAAAAAATAAATTTTCCATTCTTTTTTAAAACTCTACTTATCTCCTTAATCGCCTTTTCGGCGTTTCTAACATCCATTAAACACATATTGGCAATAGCAATATCAAAAGTTTTATTTTTTATTCCGGTTAAATTAGCCGCGTTGCGCTGAAAATATTTTATTCCCAATGGCCGCACTTTTTCTTTTTCGATAGCATAATCTAAGAGTTTTTGAGATAAATCTATGCCGACAACTTTTACTCCTTGTTTAGCTAATAGACGCGACAAATATCCATTACCACAGCCAATTTCTAAAATTTTCTTATTTTTTACATTACCGAGTAGTTCAAAAATCACCGGATCTATATCTGTATAATTATGCCAGACGCCGGTATCGCCAGCATCTTTATTCCAATAATCCGCCATCCTATCCCATTCAAATTTCAACATATTTTTACTCATAAAAACGGCGAGGTATATATTATTATTTTACCTCGCCAAATTATTTCAGCAACCATGGCAAACATTTACGCGCCCATTGAGCGCCATTTGAATCTATTGCCATAAAGCCGAGCAACTGAAGAAAACGGCTTGATAAACTATAAGGCGCATGAATGCCACTGTCTTCGTAATTTTTGTTTCCTACCGCAATTTCTTCAAAATATCCTTCCGTTTTTTCCACCAACTGACGGAATATAGCACGCAGTCCTTCAGAGGAAGTTAAACGTCCACGCGATTCATCTTTCTTGTACCATCCTTTAATCATCTTAATGTCAAAACTAATATCCTCGAAAGTTAACGCCGCAACAAGAAAATAAATAGCCGGCAGATTCAACAAATTCCGTTTGAGATCAGCCCAATACGGCATTATTGTGTCGCCGGGATACATGGATTTAATATGTTTTTCTGTAAGCGCGCCGACTTTGTACGAACCAACACAAACAATCTCCTTTTGTTTAATTAAGTCTAAAAAATACTTTTGCAGCTCTACGTTTAAATGCATACTTGCTCTTGGAGGTTTAAAAACAAACAGACCCCAATTACTGCTTGGCAATAATGCCTCAAGTTCTTTATTCCCCAATGTAATTTCAAGGCATTTAAAATATAAACCTCGTTCATACTGAGATAAATTTTGCAAATCAGCGTCATCTAAAAAATCTAAAAGTTTTTTATAAATTAAATCGCTCATCACACACCTCCAATTCTGTCTTTTAATCCCGTTAAAAACAGGATGTTTGTTAAACTGCTGATTTTTCTTGTATTATACCCGTTTCTCCAAAAAAGTCAATGGCGAAAGGTTTTAATAATTTCTTCTAAAACAAAATCGATATTTTGATTTTTCTCAGACTTTATTAGGATGATTTAACTTAAAAGCGCCAAAAACAATATATCCTACACACGATTTATTTTCTTATTATAGTCATCCGCCATTATTAAAAAATTTTTGAAAGGAGGTAGTCCGTATTCTTTCCTTCTTTTGTCTAAATTTTTAGGATTACTTATCGAATAAGGAATTAGTTTTTTCTTTTTATTAAAATAAAATTGAGTTCCAAATAATTGCTTTTTCCCTTCATTAATTAAAATTCTATCTTTTAAATACGCAATGTTTTCTTTTTGAATGTCTGTCGGGC
>JBFMBJ010000073.1:0-6107 GCA_040755235.1 Candidatus Omnitrophota bacterium | reverse complement strand
CCGCTTCCAATAATGGGCCGCGTTCTGACTCTTTTCCCCAATCTGGATATTCGCTTTGGCTAGCTCTGGCTTATTTTACGCGCCAAACTTCCTGTCCCACAAAACACACAAAAGGCATAGAAAGCATCTTGTCACCATTTAAACTAGCTAAACGCGCTCTTTCCATAATTGAATAAGCATATTCTAAGCCATAACCCAAAGCACCAACAGTTGGATTAATTACAATACGCTCTGCTGGTAAACACATATCCGTAATTAAGATATTTAATTGTTTTGCAATATTAATATCAATGGGAGATTCAGCAATAATATTATGCCCATCAGCCAAACAACTTGCAACTAGAGTTTTATAATTATCTTGTACTGCGCTTCCCAATAAACAGCGTTCGTTTTTAAGCGCATTACTTACTACAGGCATAACTAAATTATCTTTTTGATCGTCTCCGCAACCCAAAATTATTAAAGGCACGTCTACTTTTTGTAAAAGTTTTTTAGCCAAACTTGCCAAATCTTGGGGAGATTTATTTTTTCCTTCTGGACTTGCACCTTGAAGCTTTAGGCAAATTAAATCTACTTCGTATTCCTTGACTGCTTTTTCTGCCCAGAGAAGAGGATTACTTAAAACATCTTTAAAAGGTTCTCTTAAAACATCTGGCCAGTCATCTGGTTCAGTATCCCAAATTTCTTGCGCAATTACAGGTGCATATGGAATATCTCCTTCTTTAAATAAATAAGCTAAGCTTTTTTGCCCACCAACACAAATTGTTTTTTTACGCGTTCCGCCTTCAGATGAAGTTGCGCCAATTTTCGTCACATTAATTTGACCAGACCATTTTTCCTGTGCTAAATCAATTGCCATAAATTTTCCCTTCTAAGTTTCGTAAGCTTTTAAATATAATTGAATCTTTTTTTAAATTTTCTAAAGACGAGCCATTTGCGCTAATTTTTAAAATTGCCTCCTCTTCCGGAATACTGCCGATATATTCAATATTTAATTTTTCGATGTTTTCTTTCAAAAGCTCTGCTTCATTACGAAGCCTGTTAATTATTAGGTATTTATTTCTATATTTTATATCTAAATCACTAACTAAATCCAATATTTTTTTTGCAGCACGTAATCCTGCGACACTATTGTCAGAATTAATAATTAAACAATCTGCTTTTCTGGTTGTACGTCGAGAAATATGCTCTAAACCTGCCTCGTTATCAATTATAATAAAATCGTAATTTTTAATTAATTTTTCTGTGATATTTCTTAAAGCATTATTTGCATAACAATAACAACCCGGGCCTTCGGGCTTACCCATGGTTAAAATGTCAAAATTATCTGTTTCTTCCAAAGCTTCTTGTTCAATGCGATATTCAATAAAACTCTCCTTAGACATTCCTGCAGGAATTTTATCCTGATTCTTAGAGATATCATCAATAATGCGTCCCATATCTGTTTTAATAGTTACGCCTAAAAATTCAGCTAAGGTACTGTTGGGATCAGCATCAATTGCCAAAATTGAACCAGCCTTTTTTTGCGCTAAAGATAGAACAATTAAGCTAGCTAATGTAGATTTTCCTGTCCCACCTTTACCGGCAATAGCAATTGTATAAGACATAATTATTTTTTTAAACTCGGGAATTTAGACAGATCTGTATGTGGAAAAAATAAAGCAGCTACATATTCTTCCATATATTTGACATCAGTCGATAATTCAAAATAAGTAATTTTTTTTGCAATTTCAAAAGATTTTTGCATTGCTCCAGATGATAATAATATCATTCGAGCACCCAACAACGAACTATTTCCAATAAAAATATATTTTCCTCTTTCTAAATCTGGCAAAAGGCCAATTCTTATTGCCTTTTCTATATCAATATAATTACCAAACCCTCCAGCGATAAATATTTTTGCTATGTCATGTAAATCTAAATTCATGTGTCTAGTTAGGCTTGAAACCGCAGAAAAAATAGCTGCCTTTGCTCTTTTTAAATTATCAATATCAGTTTCAGTAATCACGATATCCCTATTTATACCAGAATCTGCTTTAAAAACTAAAACAAATTCCTTGCCTAAATCAGTACCTCGAATACGTTTATTTTTAATATCTTTTATTTTACCATTGCGATCAATAATTTGATTGTTCAGGAGTTCAGATAATAAATCGATATATCCTGAGCCACAAATTCCTTTGGGCTTAGTATTATCTATTATTTCATAATTTACCTCTAAGGTCTTTTTATCAATTTTAATTTTTTGTATTGCTCCACTACTTGCCCGCATGCCACAAGCCAGACCCGAACCTTCAAAGGCAGGACCTGCCGAAGCAGCAGAACTAATCAACCACTCTTTATTACCTAAAACAATTTCGCCATTCGTCCCGATATCAATTAATAAGCTCAAATTCTCTTCTTGATCTAGGCCGCTTGATAAAACTCCAGCAGTAATATCTCCTCCCACATAACTAGCTACTCCCGGAACGCAACTTAAGAGTCCACGCGGATTTATTTTTATGCCTGCTTCAACTGCACGAATTACTGGAACGAAATTTGCTGTAGGAATATATGGATCTCGGCGGATAAAACTAGGATCAACTCTTAATAAAAGGTGAATCATCGTAGTATTTCCTGCACAAACACAACAAGTTACATTATTTAGGTCGATATCATGTTCATTAGCTAAATCCTCAATCATTGAATTCATCCCATCAATAACTGCATGATGTAATTTTTCTAAACCATCGCTTTTTTGTGCATAAATTATGCGGCTAATTACATCTGCACCAAAAGTAGCTTGTTTATTATAAGTAATTTTAGTTCCCATAATTTTTTTTGTATTTAAATCTATAAGCTGTCCTGAAATTGTAGTTGTCCCAATATCAAAAGCAACACCAAAATTATTACCTGATGTATCACCTGGCTCAATTAAAATAATTTCTGTAGTATTGTTTCGATTTCCTATGGTAACGGTTATCTTCCAATCACTCAAGCGCAAAAGCTCACCTAAGCCTCGAATGTTTACTAGGCCAGTTTGTATAATAGGGATGTCATAGCTTTTTCGAATTTCTCGATAAAGCCTTTCTAAATCGCTAATTGTATCTTTCGGATTAGGTATTGGGAGCTCTAAATATAATTTTGTTGCCAAAGGAGAATGTTTAAAAATTTCTTTTGTGGTGACTTCAAATTCATGAATTTCTTCCGCTTTTTCATAAATACCTTTTAAACGTAGCTCTATATCTTTAGCCCCGAGTTTTTCCAATTCTAATTGAGATTCTGGTGGAACTTCAACCTCTAAATCACTCTGCACATTAGCTAGGCAGGCTAAATAATAACCTTTGAGGCGCTCATCTGGAGTAATTCTTCCTGTGGGTTGACTAAAAACACGCCCTTTTTTAACAATTACCTTACATCTACCACAAACACCCTCGCCTGCACAACTAGAAGTAATATGCACCCCAGCTGAAATTGCAGCAGAAAGAATAGTTTTTTCTCTATCTACTTGGGCTTTTTTGCCAGATGGATAAAAAGTTACAGTAAATTTTTCCATTGTTTAAAATTTTATAAATTTTTTAAAAAACTTGGGATTCCTGCGGCTTCTCGAGGACCAACAACCACTTTCCAACCAGAGCTTTCTTCTAAATCACCGCTCATAATCGCAACGTATCCAGGAATGATTAATTGATTATGCTTAACCTTATCCCTTAGCGCAAATTTTTCTAAAGACTTACTAATTTTTTCGGGTGTAAATTTTTCTGCAGCCCAAGCAGTTAAAACAGACATACCTTCAGTATCAACGCTTATTAAGTAAGACGGAATTTTACTGGCTTCAACTTCACCTAAAACTGTATAGTAGCTAAGAGAGAAATTTGTAGTGATTAAAACTGGGGAATCTTTTGTAGTTTGGCCTATAGAATAAACATTTGGTTCTATCTGTAGAGGCTTCTGTGGATCAGTGAAAATATTTTGCCGCAGAGTTAAAAGACTAAGCACGTATTCTGGTTGAATCTCTTTAAGTAAAACAATGCTTGAATACTTACAAATAAGGCTTGATGCAGTCATTAAATTTTCGTAAGAATTACTGCCTTCAACAATATTTATCGTAGGATATCCGAACAAGCGGTTATTCTTTTTTAAGGCTTGTCTCCTTGTTTGAGTAAGGTTAAATATTTTTTCTGATAATATTTTTTGATCTAGATCAAGAACCAGATCATTCATTCCTAATTTATTAATAAGAGAGGCGAGTTCTGCTAGATCATTTAGATTCTCTGCAGAAACTGCCAAAGGAACCTTAAATTCAAGAGCTAATTTTGCTAAATCAACATAATTTGTTTTTGTAGCAGCATAAATTAGAGGTTTTTTAGAAACACATAACATTAGCGCCTCTTTTAAAGCCGTAACATCACTAGAGATTAAAACTAAATTTAATTCACTTATATTTAAAATAATTTTTAAAGCTTCTATAAACTTTTCTTTATTTTGTACTTGCCTTAAAGCAACTAAATCCGGTCTTAATTCCTGTCCTATACGCTGGAATTTTATTTTATTTATTTTTTGAATTTTTTCTCCTATATTCAAATCGTTGTCATCAAGAATAAAACCAATTCCTGTGGGATGATAAAATTTCTCTTCATGGCGAAACATTACAGTTTCATTGCCGACAGATAAAGCATTTTCTCCAGAACCAACAGTAATTAATTTAATTGGTGGTAAACTCGATGCCTCTAAAATTTGTTTTGCCTGAGGCGTTAAATAAGGACATTTATCAAGTGCAATTGTTTTTTTAGCTAGTTGCATGCTAAAGGCCAAGCACGTCGGAAAACCGCACTCGCGGCAATTTGTTTTTGGTAAGAGCTTATAAATATCTAAACCTGAAAGTGCCATTATACTTATCCTTTTTGTCCTTTATTTACAAGACTTGCAAAATATCCTGCTCCAAAACCATTATCAATATTCACCACTACTACTCCCGGAGAACAACTATTTAACATTGTAAGTAAACTTGAAAGACCGCCAAAATTTGCTCCATATCCACAACTTGTGGGTACACCTATTACAGGGCTTGATACTAATCCAGAAACTAAGCTTGCAAGAGCCCCTTCCATCCCCGCAACAACAATTATGCAATTTGCTTTTCTTAAAAGTTCTTTCTTATCTAAAACCCGATGCACGCCCGCTACACCTACATCATAAAGCCGTGTTACATTATTACCCATTATTTCTAAAGTTACAGCTGCTTCTTCTGCAATAGGAATATCGGAAGTTCCAGCGGTAATTATTAAAACATTCCCTATCTTTTTTATATTATTTTTGGTAAGGTAGGCAATTTTTCCTAAAGGATTTAATTTGAGTTTGGGGTAAATTTTTTTTAAAAACTTATACTGCTCTTGATTGATACGCGTTAAAATAAGTGGGTGATTTGATACAATAAACGTGCGCGCAATTTCTTTAAGCTGTGTTAAAGTTTTACCTTGAGCGAAAACTACTTCTGGAAAACCTCTTCGATTAATTCTATCCGTATCAATTTTTGCAAATCCCAAATCACAAAACCCACCCAGGTGCTTTTTCATCCTTTAAAAATGACTACCAAAATTACAAAAATAACTATAACTGCTAAAACGTAAAAATCATTAAAATAAAAAAAATCTTTAATCCTTTCAAAAAAAGAAGAAGTATCTTTCAGGTGAACGTGAGAATATCTACCTTTTAAATGCTCAACCTGATCTTTTTTAAATCTTAAATAAAGGCCTCCTACTTTATAAGCAGGAATTTCGCCTTTTTCAGCTAAATCAATAACTTCTTTTTCAGAAATTCCTAACAGATGGCTTACTTCTCGAATAGTCAGTAATTTTTCCGCCATATTTTATTAATGAATTTTACCTAAAGTAACCCATTCATCTATTGCCTTGCGCTCAAATGTCAAATTTTCACCGGCCTTGGAACAAGGAACCTTGCCGGAATTTGCCCAATCTAAAATCGAATTCATATCTACTTCTAAATATTTTGCCAATTCCTCTACATTAAGGAAATCCTGTAACATTTTACATTCACCCTGAAAGATTGCGCCCTCTGCAACTGTTAATTTCGCTGGCTGAATTTCTCCCTCAACCATTGCCGTATTT
>JBFMBJ010000072.1:0-6149 GCA_040755235.1 Candidatus Omnitrophota bacterium | reverse complement strand
TTGTGTGCCATCTTAACAATTAAATCAAAAACTTCTTTTGAATTTAGTTTCCCCACTGCCTTTTTTGTGCGCGGATCGATTAAATCGTAATCTCCAGAATTTTTTAATTTCTTCATAAAATCTTCGGTTAACGCTATTGAAATGTTAAAATTATTAATTTGGTTATCTTTTTCTTTACAACTGATAAATTCAAAAATATCCGGATGATCAACTCGCAAAATTCCCATATTTGCACCACGGCGTGACCCACCTTGTTTTACTGCCTGGGTTGCGGCATCAAAGACCTTCATAAAAGAAACTGGGCCCGAGGCTACTCCTCCGGTGGTACGCACTACAGAATTTTTTGCGCGCAGCCTGGAAAAAGAAAAACCTGTCCCGCCTCCGGATTTATGAATCAACGATGTCGCCTTTAAGGTCTCAAAAATTGATTCCATCGAATCTTCAATAGGAAGGACGAAACAGTTGTGGACTGAAACAAAATTGGCGGAATAAGAATGGTCTTCTTCTACCTCTAAATTATATACCTTTCCAAAATAATCTTCTTTTTCAATATAATTAATGGGACTAAATAATATGCCTTCTTTTTCAATAATCCGGTTAAATTCAAATCCATTATGTGGTATTTGCGTTTCTAATAATTCTGCTATAAGCTGCGAACCATCTTTACCGGATACCTGACATTTCACAGGTCGCGTATGCCCCAAGCGAGGCATAGATTCAAAATTTAAAGCGGCAAAGTGCCCTAAACGCATTAACATTTGCCAAGCGGCATAAACTACATTTGTGTTACACATAACTAATTTCGTAGAAAAATTATTCCCATTTTTAAAAACGCAACTATCACCCCTAAATAATCCAGATAAAAATCCTTTCTGTTTATCTTGGGATAAAAATACAAACCATTCCGGAACAGTTTTTGTTGCATAGCCGGTATTGAATAATTTTAAGAAAAATAAAGCAAGGACCTTAGAATGAAATCTTAAAGAAATCCATCTACGCTCCAATGAACCCGAGGTTTCAATTTTTGAACTTATCCCGAATTTATTTTCCATAATATCTATGACATCTTGGGCATAGGATTGTTCTTGGCTAGAAAAAGTAAATCTTACTACGTCTTCTTCGCTAACACAGCCTTCAGAAAAATAATACCCAAATAATCTCATTAGAGAATCATCCATAACTATTTCATTTTTAACAGGACGGACTTGTTTAGATATAGCACCGCTACGATTTCTATTCTTAATATAAATACTACCGTCTTTTCTTATATATCTTCGGATATCAATATTTTTCTCACAAAGATAACCGTTTATTTCCACCAAATCTTTAGCATTAGAAATATAGTCAGAAACTTTAATTATATCTCTATCGATAATCTCTTTAATATAATTTGTGGCTACGTAATCACCGACACTAAGTTCGCTTACCTTAAACCAATTGATATTTCCATCACCATGTTTTTTTATAGCAAGCACGGGATGCTCACTAGTTACCTTTAAAGTTTGTGTTGGTAATTTATATATACCGATGGTATATAAGGAATCACTGTTGCGTTCAAACTTTTCTAAGACCTTTTTAAACCTATTTTGGTGCGTTAAAACCTCATCTGCAATATTTATATCTTCAATTGCCTTAGGTCCTTGTTTAGTAATAATTAGTTGTTTTGGATGAAAACATGCGCTCAACTGCCCCAATTCTTTTCCTGCATTCATTAAGGTAGGTGAATTTGGCATAAATTCCAAATTTACCATCATTTGATAAAATTCATCTTCTAATTTTTTAATTTCTGAATCTGGTGTGCCATATAATTTTTCACAAGAAGCGATACTCTTTGCAATGCGACGAAACATCTCCTCTGGCGTTTCTATTACTTTTCCAAATTCGTCTTTTTTTAAATACCTCTTCTCTAAAACAGTTAGCGCGTTTTCGGAAAGCTTTAACATTTTATTAACTCCTTATTATTTATAAAAATTAAATTTAATTAATAAATTTTAAATCCGAAATCCGAATATCGAAATCCGAAACAAATCCGAATATCTAATTTTTGAATGGCAAAAACAATAAGTATTTGTTTTGAACATTTGGATTTTTGAAAATTTGAACATTGTTTCGAAATTCGAATTTCGTGCTTCGAAATTTAGGCGAAAAACTATAAAAATTAGATTTAGTATTTTTTATAAAATTTACCTGTTTACTGTATCACTCTTGAATTACCTTGTCAAGCAAAATTACACAATATGTTGTATTTGCGTCGAGATTTACCACAATAAATTGTGGATAAATGCTTTTTCAGTGAAAAAGCAAACTCTAAACACTAAACTCTAAATTCTAAACAATATCAAAATCTAAAACCCAAATGTTCTAAATAAAAATTTTCGGTCATTAGAACTTTGAAATTTGGATTTGTTTAGAGCTTAGGATTTTGAATTTAGGGTTTATTTATATTATTTTATTTCTTTGCACGAATCACGTACAATTAACTGTGTTGGTAATATTTTTTTCTCAATTTGTTTTTTCTCGCCACGCATAAAAAGATCTAATTCCTTAACTGCTTCTTTGCCTATTTCTTGCAGAGGTTGCTTTACTGTGGTAAGTGCAACTGCCCCATAAAGCCCCGAAGGATTATCATCGAATCCTACTAAAGAGATATTATCTGGTACCTTTAGGCCTTTTTCAATAATTACCGTCATTGATTCTAATGCCATAGAGTCTGAAGCAACAAAGATCGCTGTTGGCCGGTCCGCTAAACCCAAGATTTGTTCTGTAGCAAACCTAGCCTTACCGCGCGAATAATCGCATCGTATAACATAATCTTCTCTAAAAGAAATTTTATTTTCTTCCAGAGATTTTTTATAGCCATCAAATCTTTTTGCGGCAGACTGCGTTGCTAGATCTCCGGTGATATGGGCAATTTTTTTATGGCCCAAACCAATTAAATAATTCACTGCTTCTTTTGCGCCATTTTCATTGTCTACTGCTAAACAGCTTACGGGTAAGTCTTCAACAAAATTATTAATTACTATTGCAGGTATCCCTTCTTTTAATATTTGTTCAAGTTGAGTTCTATTACCGATAATATCTACAAAGATTACTCCGCCTACACTCGAGGGATCGATAAAAGTCCTGCCGTCAGTAATGTGTAATAATAAATCTAATTTTAAGTTGTCACAAACAAAACCAATACCGCGAATAATTTCTAAAATACTAAAAGAATAAAAAATATTTTCGTAGCGCGGAATAATCAGACCTATGGCATTATTTGCACCTTTGGCCAAGCGTTGCGCCAATAGAGAAGGCTTAAACTTCAATTCCTTAATTGCTTCTTCAACTTTTTGTTTGTTCTTAAGGCTTACGGTAGGTATTTTATTTATAACCCGGGAAACTGTAGTGATAGATACGCCTGCGCGTTTAGCAACATCTTCGATGCTAAGCCTTTTATTTGTGGGATCAGGTTGTCTCATTCAAGAAAAAGAATCCCGCTTTCTTTTTGGAAGGAACTTTAAGCGGAAATTATTTAATTTAAACTCTAAACACTAAATCCTAAATAAACCCAAAATCCAAATATTCAAAATTAAAATATCAAACACTATTGAATTATTTTGTAAGTTTTGAGTTTTGAACATTAGAATTTGTTTAGAATTTAGAGTTTTGGATTTAGGATTTTATTTTAAAAAGCCTTTACTGTATCACCTACGCGTATTTCCTTTGCTGCTTTTACAATATCGCAGGCAGCGATTGCGCGGCGAACCTGAATCACTTCAACATCAGCAATAGCTTGATTGTTTCTATAAATTTTAAAAGGCTGATTTTGCTTTACGCCTTTTTCTTCACCTAAATCAATAACGACAAAATTATTATCCTTATTAATAGCAATAACTCTGCCTTCTTGCATGGTATTAAAAGAACTACCTGCGACTGCTTGTCCCTGTTGTGGCTTTACTACTATCGGAGGAAGCTCTACTGATTTAGATTCTGGTTTTGCACTAGACGCATCCGTTGATGTTTCTGATTGCGCTTTACTGACCTCTTCTTTAACTTGAATCATTTCGCCAACCTTTTGTTCTAAAATAGTGTTGGTCTCATCCATGCGTCTTTCTAAAGTAGAATTCTGGTCTTCTAAAGTTTGTAATTTTTTCTCTAAATTAATTTTTGAGCAGCCTAATTCTTTAAGTTGGCTCTTCAGGCCTCTATTTTCTGCTTTAAGCGTACCCATTTGCTCTTCCATTGCCCGACGATCTTTTGTCTCCTTGACTAGATCACTAGATAATAATTCCACTAATCTTTCATTATATTTAAGCTTTCTATCTAAATCTTCTTTTTCCTGATTAACGCTGGAGAGTTGCAAGTCTGCGTTTGCTTTTTCGCGAGTTGTTTCTTCAACTTTTATCTGCATCTTTTTTAATTCATCTCTTAAGTTTGTAACTTGTAACTCTAAGTCTGCTTTTTGTTTTAAAATATTTGCCCAATAAGCATCTTCGGTACCTTGGGGAATTTGTGGTTGTTGGCTAGCTTGTGTTGTTTCGCGCGACATGCTCTGAATTTTTCCTAACAATTCATCTTTTTCGCGGGAAATAGTTTCAAATCTCTGTTTATAATCGTCTCTTTCTCTAGAAAGTTGATCTAGGTTTCTAGTGATTAAATCTAATTTTTCTTGTAGCCTGCGCCGATCTTCCTTTGTAGAATTAATTTGGCCAATCAAAGAATCTCTTTCCTGGCTAACACTATTTAAATCTTGTTTTGTTTTTTCCAAGTCTCTAGATAAAACCTGTTTTGTATTATTCAATCCAAATGCTGCTATCAAGCTTAAAATTGCCACAGCTGCCAAAACTACAATTATCAAACGGGTTTTCTGTTCCATTTGCCCTCCTTTAAAGAACGCACAACTTATGGAACGATAGTGAACATAAGTTGTTTGCGTGAATTAAACCCCTCACTCAGCTTTAGTTATTTTAACGATTCTTTTAAGCGTCTTTTAAGATTAGTTAAAGCTTGAGCGTATCTTTTTAACTGTTTTTCACGATTACAAGCATCAGATTCTGATTTATATGCTTCGTAATATAGGAGTTCGTAATTTTTTATTTTATTATGTTCAATAATACGACGTTTTAAGTTATTTGTATATCCGTAATAAAGCTCTTTTGTTATTTTATCTTTTAATACATACACATAATACATAGCTGAGTGAGGGGTCAAATTCGACCATAAAACTTACGTCGTTTTAACTCCATAAGTTTTGGTCTCATTTGACTTTATAACATAAAGGGTTACGAAATGCAAGAGTTTTTTTAAGTTTTTTTAAATTGGAAATAATTAACGGGAATAAATATATATTTATAGGGAAGGATAAAAGATAAGAAATTACTAATTACACAGATAACGCTTGTATTTTTTAACCTGTGCAATTGTTATTTACAATCAATATAATATTTAGTTTATATTTTTTCTAAAATGTATTTAAAAAGTCGTTCTTTATCTTGAGATTTAATCTTAGTAAAATAAATTCCTGTATTAAAATTATCTTCTTTTTGGGAACGACCCTGCCAAACAATTTCGCCTTTAACAAGAATCGGTTCTTCTGTTTTTTCAGTCTCTATTTTTACCTCCAGGAGACTATTTACTTCTGGATACCAAGGAAGAGTTACCTGTAACCCACGTAAACCAATATCATTAGTAACAGTATTTATTGTTGTGGGCGAATCTAGGAGTTTACAGGCCACGGGTAAATTTAATTTCCAGCGTACGTATCGGCGCCTTTCTACCATAAAATCCTCCTCTCTTTATTATAAAACTAATTTTAATAAATTCCAGTCATTTCTTTTAAATATTAAACTATAAATTTAAAATTACGAATGACTAAATCCAAATGACGAATAAATATCCAATGATCCAATGCCTAAATACCCAATTGAAAAATTCAACATTTTAATCTTTAATTTTTTTATCCTCCCAACCTAAAAATTCTAGACAGATTAACAAGGTTTATCTTTTCAAATTTAATTCCTACCCTGTAAGCGCCTTTCTCGGTTACTCTTAACCAAACCACTTCGCCTCTTACATTCAAAGGTTCATGTTGATCGGGAATAGCTAAAGTAATTTCCACTTTTTTATCGAGTGCTATTTTTCCTTCAGATAAAATACCTACACCTCTG
>JBFMBJ010000071.1:0-6326 GCA_040755235.1 Candidatus Omnitrophota bacterium | reverse complement strand
CAGTATCAATATCTCCATGAAAAACGTTTAAACCCTTAGCAACACATTCATAAATTGCTTGGTCATCTATTTCTATCCCTTGAGCGCGAATATTTTTTTCTTTAATTAAAACACTCATTAGTTCTCCATTTCCACAACCTAAATCCAATACAGATGATTGCGCCTCAATGAGACTTGTAATAATTTTATGATCCAAACGAATAGAATTGCGATCCATGTTTTAAAAACCCCTTACAATAATTTTTTTAAAAAATGTGATATCAAATGTGTTTCTTCTTGTGTCTCCAGAAGAAACGCATCATGTCCATACGTAGAATCTATTTCACAAAAACTTGCTTCAATTCCTGCGTGCTTACAGGCACGAACAATTTCTTGGGATTGATATGTAGGATACAGCCAATCTGATTTAAAGGCAATCACTAGTACCTTTGCATCTTTACCTAGTAATGCTTCATGAAATGGCCTGTCTTTGGAAGCGTCAAAATTATCCATTGCCTTTGTAATGTAAAGATAGCTGTTTGCATCAAATCTTTTTACAAAATTATCCCCTCGATAACGCAAGTATCCCTCCACTTCAAAATCTGCAGTAAATTTAAAAGGTTCTGCATTATCTTTTTTTTGCCGGCCAAATTTTTCCGTCATCGAAATATCACTCATATAGGTAATGTGTCCGATCATCCGCGCTACTGCCAGGCCCTTTGCAGGAGCAGATCCAGCATAATAATTTCCGGATTTCCAATGCGGATCAGCCATAATCGCCTGTCTACCTACTTCATCAAAAGCAATTTGTTGTGGTGAATGTTTTAGGGTAGTTGCAATGGGAATAACACTACGAATTTTATTTGGGTATTTTATTAACCATGATAGCACCTGAAATCCGCCCATGGAACCACCTACCACGGATAACAATTTTTCGATTCCTAAATAATCAATCAAATATCTTTGTGCTTCTACCATATCACCGATAGTAATTAAAGGAAAATCTAATGCGTATGGTAAATTTCTTTTTGGATTTATACTTGACGGGCCAGTAGAACCACGACATCCGCCTAAGATATTTGAACAGATTATAAAATATTTATCTGTGTCAAAAGCCTTACCCGGGCCAATCATATTATCCCACCAACCCAAATTATTTTCTCCTTGATGAAGACCTGCGGCATGGGCATCTCCAGATAAAGCATGTAAAATAAGGACTGCATTAGTTTTGTCTTGATTAAGTACCCCATAAGTTTCGTAGGCAAGCGTAATAGGCCCAAAAACCTGACCAGATTCTAGTCTCAATTCAGATTTTTGGGCAAAAGTAAAAAATTTAGTCTCTGTAATTCCAATGCTTTTTTCTTCCATCAAATTAATCCTTTTCATAAATATTCCTGAAAAACCCAAGTAGATAAATAACGCTCTCCTGTATCTGGCAAAACTACTACGATTGTTTTGCCTTTTGATTCTTTTCTTTTGGCTACTTCTATTGCTACCCACATCGCCGCCCCCGAAGAAATTCCTGCAAAAATTCCTTCTTCACGAGCTAATTTTTTTGCTAATTCACCAGCGTCTTCATTGCGTACTTGTATAATTTCATCAATTATTTTTGTGTTTAAAACTCCTGGTACAAAACCCGCTCCGATTCCTTGAATTTTGTGTGGACCGGGTTTACCTCCGGATAAAACTGGGGAATCTATCGGTTCAATACCAATAATCTTAACCTCTGGTTTTCTTTTCTTTAAAAGTTCGCCAACTCCTGTTATTGTACCACCCGTACCAATACCTGCAATAAAAATATCTACTTTACCGTCGGTATCATTCCAAATTTCCTCAGCTGTAGTCGCTCGGTGGATCTCTGGATTTGCTAAATTATTAAATTGTTGCGGTACAAAACTATTTTTGGTATTCCTAGCTAGTTCTTCTGCTTTTTCTACCGCACCGCGCATACCTTTTATGCCTTCGGTTAAAACAAGCTCTGCTCCAAGAATTTTTAACAGCTGCCTACGCTCTAAACTCATTGTATCCGGCATAGTTAAAATTAATTTATATCCTTTTGCTGCTGCCACAAACGCTAAAGCAATCCCGGTATTGCCACTAGTAGGCTCGATAATTACAGAATCTTTTTTTAAGAGCCCTTTTTTCTCCGCGTCTTCAATCATCGCTACACCAATTCTATCTTTTACACTTGAAAGCGGATTAAAAGACTCTAATTTTACCAAGATTGTTGCCTCCAAACCAAAACTCAATTTATTTATTTTTACTAATGGCGTATTCCCGATAGTTTTAGTTATATCAGAAAATATTTTAGCCATATTATCCCCCTTTAATTAATCTAAATTTTAAGCTTTTTTTAACGCTTGCTCAATATCATTAATTATATCATCGATATTTTCAATTCCAATTGAAAGACGTACAAAATCAGGAGTCACTCCTGTAGCTAGTTGTTCTTTTTCTGTTAGTTGTTGATGCGTGGTTGTTGCCGGATGAATTGCCAGACTTTTTGCATCGCCAACATTTGCTAAATGAGAAATTAATTCTAAAGAATCTATAAACTTTTTCCCTGCGGACAGTCCTCCTTTAATACCAAAACCAAGAATTGCACCTGCTCCTTTGGGCAGATAAATTTTAACCCTTTCTTTTTCGGGACTTGAATCTAGGCCGGGATAATTTACCCAAGAAACTTTATTATGTTTCTCTAAATATTTTGCCACTGCTAAAGCATTCTCAGAATGCCTTGGCATTCTTAAATGTAAGGTTTCTAGGCCCTGCAAGAAAAGAAAGCTATTAAAAGGTGATACTGCTGGCCCCATGTCTCGCAAAAGCGTAACACGGGCTTTTATAATGTAGGCAATATTACCCAAGGGCTTTAAAGCCTCTATGAAATTAATTCCATGATAACTTGGATCGGGCTCAGATATTAAAGGAAACTTTCCGCTAGTCCAATCAAATTTTCCGGAATCAACAATTAAACCACCTAAGGATGTGCCATGCCCTCCAATAAATTTTGTCGCAGAATAAACTATCACATCTACCCCAAAATCGATTGGCCGCAACAAATAAGGTGAAACTGTATTATCCAAAATAAATGGAATGCCATTCTTGTGCGCTACTTTTGATATCCCCTCTAAATCTGCAATATCAAGTTTTGGATTACCGATAGATTCTGCATAAATCGCTTTTGTTTTAGGCGTTATTGCTTTCTCTATCGCTTTTAAATCATTTGATTTTACAAAATTTACTTTAATTCCAAGGCGAGCAAAAGTATAGTGAAATAAGTTGTATGTTCCTCCATAAAGATTATCCGCGGAAACAATTTCATCTCCGGCTTGAGCAATATTTAATAACGCTAATGTTATTGCTGCCTGTCCCGAAGATACCGCTAAAGCTCCTACTCCCCCGTCTAAAAGAGCAATTCTTTTTTCTAAAACATCAGTTGTAGGATTCATTAATCTTGTATAAATATTACCAAATTCTTTTAAACCAAAAAGGTTTGCTGCATGCTCTGTATTTTTAAATTGATACGATGTAGTTTGATAAATAGGCACTGCTCGAGATCCAGTTGCGGGATCCGCTTCTTGTCCGCCATGCAATAAAATGCTTTCCACTTTTAATTTTTGATCGATTTTACTCATTATTTTCCTCCATTTTAAATATATTAACTATTATCCTCTTAACTAATTAAACTCTCAATAAAAATTTTATTCCTGCTATTCACCTCCAATTTTAACCTAAAATTTTTTTTAAAAAATTATCTTTACCGATTTCTTCAATCAGGAGAGCGAGTCTTTGTCGAGGTTTAGCTTTTTCTTTAAAGAATAAAACTACTTTTTTAATTAAAGATAATACTTCGTCCTCACTAAAAACTTTGTCTAATTTAAATCCAAAGCGCGGCGTTCTTCCACCGCAACCACCTAGATAAATAGCATAGCCAATACGTTTTTCTAGACTTATTACATCTACTTGGCCATAAATACCTATCTCTGTAGTTTGCACTCGTGTGCAGGTATTCGGACATCCAGAAATAGCAATCTTAAATTTATGCGGCAAATCAAATCCACAAATAAAACCTAATTCTTTTTCTATTTTTTCGTATAAAGAAAATGTATTCACCAAACCTACCTTGCACCAATTATTTCCCGGGCAAGTCGTTGTTGTTCTCAGGCGCGGTCCAGATGTACCTATAGGTATTTCTGCTTCTTTTAATTCCTTTTCTATTTTAGGAATATCTTCAAATTTTATAAAAGGAATTTCTAAACCCTGACGGGTGGTGGCATGCAAAAAGCCTTTAGCGTATTTTTGGGAAATTTCAGATAACTTATCTAATTGTTCTTTTTTATATACCCCGTAACTCATTCTCGTTCTTAAAACAAAAAATCCTTCTTGCCTTTGCTTCAAGAATCCACGTTTTTTTAAGGCATCATAATCGATATCTTCTGTCATTTGCGCTCCTTGTCTAAAAAGACAACACTTGCGCAATTCCATTAAGCGCAAGGTGTCGCATCTTTTTAAATGCTATTTTTACAGCCTCAATTGTTTTTGTGATATTTTCTTTATTATGACTAAAAGATAGGAAATTTGTTTCAAATTCCGAAGGCGCAAAATATATGCCTTGTTTTAACATTGATTTATAAAATATCTCAAATTGTATTTTTTTATCAAATTTCAAACTAAACATTGAACCATAAGAATTAACTTTTAAATTGATACGAAAAGATTTTGCTTCTTTTTTAATATTTTTTGTTAAACATTCTGTTAAACTTCTGATTCTTGCATAATTTTTTTTATATTTCTTTAAATTTTCTAAGGTAGTAACTCCTGCTTGCATTACAATAGGGTTTCCTGAAAATGTTGAAGCTTGATATACTTTTCCCAAGGGCGCAAGTTGATTCATAGTTTTATTACTCCCTCCCACAGCTCCTATAGGAAGCCCACCTCCGATAATCTTACCTAAACAAATTAAATCTGGGATTATTCCTAATTCCTGGGCAACTGAACAAAAATTAAAACGAAAACCGGTAATAATCTCATCGAAAATTAATAAGGTTTTATATTTCTTTGTTAATTTTCTTAAAATTTTTAAAAAATTTAAACTTGGGTTGGTTACTCCATAATTACCACCCACAGGTTCAATAATTACTGCTGCTATCTGGCTTTGGTATCTTTCAAAAATTTTCTCAAGCAAATCTTGGTTATTAATTTTACCTACCAGCGTATGTTTTATAAAATCTTCTGGCACGCCAGGGCTTGAAGCAATGTTTAATGTAGCAAGCCCTGAACCACCTTTGGTTAAAAGATAATCTATTGCGCCATGATAAGAATTTTTAAATTTTAAGATTTTATCTCTTTTAGTATAACCACGGGCAAGCCTTATAGCTGTCATAACCGCTTCTGCCCCAGAATTTACAAAACGGATTTTTTCTATAAAGGGGATTGCTTCTTTAATCAATTTTGCTAATTCAATTTCTTGTTTGTGCGTGGCTCCAAAACCAAACCCTAAATTTAAAGCTTCTTTTACTTTTTCTACCACCGCTGGATGTGCATGTCCTAATAATAAAACGCCCCAAGAAAGAACATAATCAATATACTCATTGCCATCATAATCGTATATCTTTGAGCCCTTGCCACTTTGAATGAATATCGGCTCTTCTTTAACATATTTAAAGCTGCGTACTGGGCTATTCACCCCGCCAACCAGATGCTTGAGAGAATCTATAAATAATTTTTGGTTTTTAATTAATTTTCTTTGAGCCATTTTGCAATGTCCTTTGCATGGTAACTGATTATAAAATCAGCACCTGCTCTTTTTATAGAACTTATAATTTCAAATACTGTTTTTCTTTCATCAAATAAACCAAGTTTCGCTCCATATTTTATTAAAGAATATTCTCCACTAGTATTATATGCTGCTAGGGGGTATTTAAATTTTTCTTTTGCAACTTTTATAATATCTAAATAACTTAAACTTGGTTTAACCATAACCATATTTGCGCCTTCTAAAATATCATTTTTAATTTCATCTAGAGCACGCTCATCATTTTTATAATCAAGCTGATAACTGCTTCTATCGCCAAACTTTGGACTAGAATTTGCTACATTTCTAAATGGACCATAAAAATTAGAATTAAATTTAGCCGAATACCCAAGAATTTTTGTATTTTTATATCCATTTTTATCTAAAGCTTTTCTAATAACAAAAACTTGTTTTTTAGCCATTGCCGAAGGGCAAACCCAATCAGAACCAGCCTGGGCATGCCTTAAAGCCATCTCTTGAAGTAATTCTAAAGTCTTTTTATTATCTATTTCTCTCTTATCTTTTTTTAATACCCCGCAATGACCATGATTTG
>JBFMBJ010000070.1:0-6340 GCA_040755235.1 Candidatus Omnitrophota bacterium | reverse complement strand
CACTTCTAACATGCCAGAAATTCGCGCCTCTCCTTCTGCCGGAATCCATTTAACTTTTTTTACCTCATCAAGTAACTTTTTTCGTAAGTTATTTTTATCAATGCTCATAAACCATTGCGCCGTAGCCCGAAAAATAATCGGATTTTTACAACGCCAACAATGCGGATAAGAATGCTGGATTTTACCCTCAAATAAAAGACTATTTTTTGATTTTAGAATCTCCAAAATTTTAGGATTTGCTTCTAAGACATTTATTCCGTTTAATTCTGGTAAATTCTCTAAAGCGAAAAATTTACCCCTATCATCTACCGGCATAATAATTGTTAAATTATTTTTTAGTCCGGTTTGATAATCTTCCTGACCATGGCCTGGTGCAATATGCACTGCACCTGTTCCTTCCTCATGCGAAACAAACTCCCCCAAAATAACCTTAGATTCTCTGTCAATAAATGGATGTCTAGCAACAAGGCCTTCTAATTCCTTACCTTTAAAAGTTTTAATAATTTGATATTCTTTTATGCCAATATCGTTTCTGACCTTCTCAATTAAATCTCCAGATACAATTAAAAATTGCTCCTCTGACTGATTAAGATATTTTATCAAAACGTAATCCATGCTTGGACCAACTGCAATTGCTACATTTGAAACGAGCGTCCAAGGAGTGGTTGTCCAAATTAAGATAGAAATATTTTCATGGCCAAATAAACTTTTAATTAATTTAAATTTTACATAAATTGAAGGTGAGGAATGGTCCTCATATTCTACTTCTGCTTCAGCAAGTGCAGTTTCGCATTGACAACACCAATTTACCGGCTTCAGGCCCCGATAAATATATCCCTTTTTAACCAATTTTGCAAAAGTCTCTAAAATTTTTGCTTCGTATTTCGGTGTAAGCGTTAAATAGGGATTTTCCCAATCGCCAAAAACTCCTAAGCGTTTAAATTGTTCTTTTTGGATATTTACAAAACGCATTGCATAGTTAAAGGCTTTTTTACGGAAACTCACTTGATCAATCTGATATTTATTAATACCTAATTCCTTAAATAGTTGATGCTCCACTGGTAACCCATGACAATCCCAGCCCGGAACATAAGCACTATTAAATCCTTGCATGGTTTTATATTTCACAACTGTATCTTTTAGAATTTTATTTAGGGCGTGTCCTATGTGTATATCGCCGTTAGCATAGGGCGGCCCGTCGTGCAAGACATATTTTGGAGCGATTTTATATTTTTCTCTTATCTTTTGATAAAGATTGACGCTGTACCATTGTTCCAAAATTCTTGGCTCTTTTAAAACAAGATCTGCCTTCATGGGAAAATCTGTTTTTGGTAAATTTAGTGTATTTTTATATTCCATCTTTAAAAATGTATTATATTTTTTAGTTTTTTAACTCTTTGATTAACTTCACTGATATCTAAATTTGCGCTGCGTTCTAACCCAAATTTTTCTACATTAAAAGAAGCTATAGTTACTGCATAAGCAATGGCTTTGCGTAAAACTCTTGAATTTAATTTATCGGCTTTGGCTAAATACCCCATTAAGCCGCCGGCAAATGTATCGCCTGCGCCTGTTGGATCAATTACCTTATTAACTGGATATCCAGGTAAAGAAAAAATAAAATTGTCACTATAAAATAAAACTCCATGTTCGCCTTTTTTTATTACAATCATCTCTGGACCTAATTTTCTTAAAAATTTTGCCGCCTCAATTAGATTATATCGGCCTGAAAGCTCTCTTGCTTCATGTTCATTGGCTAAATAAATATCTACTTTCTTTAATAATTTTACAAGGGAATGTCTTTTATTTTTTATCCAAAAATTCATACTATCTAAACCAACTAACTTTGGTGCATGCATGTGTTCTAATAAATGATATTGAATGTCCGGATCAACATTTGCTAGAAATAAATATTTTATATAACGTTGCACCTCGGTCAGTGTCGGACGAAATGCCGATAAAACACCGAGTTCTGTATTTAGGGTAATAGCAGTATTTAAATCGCCTTTGTATTCTCCTTCCCAGCGAAAGGTTTTACCTTTACCCTTAATCAATGAAGTTAGAATAATTCCTTTATTTTTTAAAAAATCAATATGTCTTTGCGGAAAATCTTCTCCGATAATAGCCACTAAATTCACCTTAGTAAAAAGCCGCGCTGCCATAGAAAAATGCGCAGCTGAACCACCCAAAATATCTTCTTTTCTTCCAGCGGGCGTTTTTAGCGTGTCTAAGGCCAGCGTTCCTAAAACAACTATGCTCATCCTGTTAGACCCCCTAGAGAATATTTAATCCATAAAATATTAATAACATTATAATGTCTAATTAAAATGTGACTATCGCGAATAGAAAAAGGTCTAACAGGACTCATTTTATATATTTTCCAATAATAATTTTTAGATCCTTTTTAATTTTTGGGCTTATTTTTTTACGGTCAGTAATAATTGCATGTTTTAAAGCTTCTTGGCAAGAACAATTTCTTTCACTGGGTAAACTTACCAAAATTTTTTTTAGTATCTTTTTAGAATTTTCTACATTTTTATTTAAATTACTAATGACCATCTCAACAGTCACGGGTTCTTTTGATTCATGCCAACAATCGTAATCAGTTACTGCAGCCAAAGTCGAATAACAGATTTCTGCTTCTCTAGCTAATTTTGCCTCAGCAAAATTAGTCATGCCAATAATATCCATATTCCAGGCCCGATAAAGTTCTGACTCGGCTTTTGTAGAAAATGCTGGCCCTTCCATATTAATGTAAGTACCTTTGGGATGAATCGCTAAATTTAAACTTCTTCCTGATTCATAAATAACTTTACTTAAATGCTCACAGACCGGATGTGCTAAACCAATATGCGCCACCAAACCTACGCCAAAAAAACTCATATCCCGAGCATAATTAGTTCTATCCACAAACTGATCCACCACTACAAAATCTAATGGCTTTAATTCCTCTTTTAAACTTCCACAGGCACTCACGGAGATGATTCGTTCTACCCCAAGCTTTTTCATACCAAAAATATTCGCCCGATAATTTATATGGCTGGGCGGAATCCGATGGCCCACATCGTGTCGCGGTACAAACACTACCTCCTTGCCTTCTAAATTTCCCAAAATAAATTTTCCTGAAGGTTTCCCAAAGGGCGTACTGACAGAAATTTCTTTTACGTTTTTTATGCCATCAATTTTATATAAACCGCTTCCGCCAATAATTCCGATTTCTCCCATTTTAATCTCCAAATTTATACAAAATCTACTCTTAATTCTTCTGCTCTTTTTTTGGCGGCTAAAACCGCTTCTTTTAATGATCCTCCGTTACGTAAAATATTCAAAGCAGCCTCTGTTGTGCCTTTTTTTGATGCTACTTTTTCTATTAATTCTTCATATGACCATTTTTTTTCTTTGAGTAAAGAAATAGTCCCATCAACAGTTTGCTTTGCTATATTCGCAGCAAAAGTCTCATCAGTAAAACCAATGCTAATTGCCGCCTGTGTTAAATCATGGACAAAATCCGATGTTGCTTTAGGCATATCTTTTTCGGCTACATCTTTAATATAGTAACAGAAATATGCTGGGCCACTTCCTGAAATTGCGGTTATAGCATCAAGCATATTTTCATCATTAAAATCTTTTGCTATACCAACACGACTAAACAATTGCCATGCTAAATCAAAATCTTGCTCGTCAGCAAACTCACCTTTATATAAACCAGAAACTCCCCAACCTATCTGCGCTGGCATATTTGGCATAACCCTAACAACACGAAATCCTTCTAATTTTTTCTCAAAGTACTTTGTAGGTATTCCAGCTGCCATACTAATAATGAGCGGATTTTTTGAAGTGTCTTTTATTTTTTTAAAATTATCTTTTATTTCTTCAAGAAGATTTGGTATATCCTGTGGCTTCACAGCTAATATTATTGCCTTAGATTTTTCTAATAATTCTAAAAGATTATTTGCAACTTCTATACTTTCATTATTTATCTCTTTTGCCTTATCAAAAACAATAATATTGAAATCTTTCTTGGCATATTCGGCTATTGCCTGACCCATATTCCCAAAACCAATTATGCCAATTTTTTTTTCCATAATATTAATTTGCAAAAATTGCCCGACCCAAACGAATCATCGTAGAGCCCTCTTCAATAGCAACTTGATAATCATCGCTCATGCCCATAGATAAAATCCGTAGTTCATCGTTTGCAATTCGCCGTTCGTTAAATTCTTTTATTAATTCTTTTAATTTTCTAAAAAAGTTCCTGGTTTTTTCTGGATTATCAACCAAGGGTGCAATAGTCATCAGTCCTTTTACATTTATATTTTTTAATTTTGCGATTTCTTTTATAATCTCAATTACACTTTGAGGTTTTATACCAAACTTAGTAGTTTCACCCGATGTATTTACTTCTATTAGAATATCTTGGATTTTATTTATTTTTGCGGCTTGTTTGTTAATTTCTATTGCTAAACGCAAGCTATCTACTGAATGAATCAGATCAAAAAGACCTACTGCGTCTTTTACTTTATTAGTCTGTAAATGCCCTATCATATGCCAATAAAAAGGATTGGTTTTAAACTTTTCTTTTAAAGAGCTATATTTACTAAGCGCTTCTTGAACCTTATTATCAGCAATATTTTTAATACCTAAATTAAGAACTTCTTCTATTTTTTCTAAACTGATATTTTTTGTAACTGCAATTAATGTTATCTCTTCGGGATTGCGACCATTTTTTTTGCAAGTAGATGCAATTTTATTTTTAATGCTCGTCAGACTATCGCTAATCATTTGACCAACTTAACATAAAATAAAAAAGCTGTCAATGATAAACTAAAGACTATATTAAGCTTAAAATTTATAATATTTAAAAATATTCCTGGTATATTTCTTTAGCCTTGAAAAATGTCTTTTGTGCAATATTTAATCCTGGCATGGAGGTAATTTTTTTAATTTGGTGGGACTTAAGTCCATAAAGAACTAACCCAAAGCTAGTTGTAAAAATAACTGATTTATAAAGCTGGGGAAACTTTTGTTCGCGGATTGTACCTAATTTTACAGGCAAGCCTAAAAGAGATTCGGCCATTTCTAAAAAGCCTTCTAAAAGTGCAGTCTGACCTGTAAATACCACTGGTGGAGGCTCTATCTCTTTTGGCAGACTATTTATCTTTTCTTTTATCTGACTAACCAAAAGCTTAATCTGGTTTTCTGCTATTTGAGCAATTGCTTTTTGTTTTAAGGCAAGATAACCAACTCCTTTTTTAAGGACAACCTGTCGCTCTTGGTCTATTTGACTGGAGGGTAAGCTAATGTATGTTTTTTTAACATCCTGGGCTAACATAAGCGATAAATCAAAATTATCCATAATTGCTTTTGTAATATCATTTCCGCCTATTGGCAGTGTATCAAAATATTCTAGGTAATTATTTTTAAAAACTAGTATTTCAGTTAAATCATGGCCTATATCTATTAAGGCAAAATTTTCTAAATTCTGCTCTTGTAAAGATAAAGCAAGACTTGTAGCGATCCCCGATAAGAGAATCTCTTCAACCTCTAAACCTGCCTGATTTAATACGGTTGTAATATTTGAGATATAACTTACTGGTGAAGTTACTAGATACATATTTACTTTTAGCGTGTGTGCATATAAACCATGTGGATCTAAAACAGAGTTTTTGCCATCTAATATAAAATCTAATGCGCGTTTATATATTGCTTCTTCTTCAAAATCTAGCGTTAAATTACAAGCCTCTTTCTGTATTCTTGAAATATCATAAGAGCTTATAACCCGATTAGACCTTTCGGATAAAGCTATGGTGCTACTTGCATATTTAGTCTTTAAATAACCTCCACTTATATTTACATATGTACTTTTAATTTTGTAACCCGTTATTTTTTTAATTTCTACTATTAATTTAGAAATGCTATTTGTTAATTCTTTGGGATCAGAGATAACTCCATTTTTTAATCCTTGGCAAGAAATAGATTTTGCATAAATTGCTTCTATTTGATTTTTATCTATTTTTGCAAGCACTATCGCTATTTTACTTGCCCCTAAATCTAATCCACAGATATATTTTGTTTTAAATAAACTCATTTTATTTTACCTTTGCAACTATTGGTTCTTTAAATCTTAAATCAATATATTTAATATCCTGGGGCTTTTCTTTAATCTCGTTTAATAATAAAATTAATATTTTTAATTTTTCTCTCTGATTACTTAGTCCTAATTTTACTTCGATATTTTTATCGATAAAAAATGAAAAATTATCTAAAGTTGAAATATTTATTTTTGTAATTTGGAAAAATTTATGATAAATATTTGCATTATTAAGTAAATTAAAAACTA
>JBFMBJ010000069.1:0-6365 GCA_040755235.1 Candidatus Omnitrophota bacterium | reverse complement strand
AGTCAAAGAACAAGTTTCGGTTGAACAAATTATTACCACCACCATGACTGAAATGTTGGTCGACCAACCTACTGAATTAGACACCTTAGATTCTAAAAAATACGCTTTTAAGCAAATCTTATTGAAGACAAATGCCCAAGACTATATACGTCCTAAGCTTATTCTTGAAGACACTGCGCTTTTACAATATACGGGCGGAACAACAGGTGTCTCCAAGGGCGCAGAATTAACCCATAAAAATATTGTCGCCAACTTATTACAAAATAATGTGGTTTTTAAAAGCTACTTTGGTGACCGAGATGCTTTCGAAGATGAAATAGCGATCTGTGCCTTACCGCTTTATCATATTTTTGGTTTTACTGTCTGTTTATTGCACAGTGCAATGAACAAAGGTTATGCCACTGTTTTAGTTCCAAATCCGCGTGATTTAGATGCTCTTGTACATTGTTTTGAAAAATATCGTCCTACGGTTTTTCCTGCTGTAAATACTTTATTTAATGCACTGATTAATCATGAAGGCTTTAATAAGCTGGACCATAGCCGTTTAGAAATTACCACTGGCGGCGGTATGGCAATTTTGAAATCCACTGCCGATGGATGGGAAAAACTGACAGGACGTATTATCCGTGAAGGGTATGGCTTATCAGAAACGTCGCCTGTTGCGACCTTTAACCCGCCAATCTCTAATACTTTTAGTGGCACGATCGGTATTCCTGTACCGAGCACGGATATTGCAATTTTGGATGATGAAGGTCATCAATTAGCACCCGGTGAAACTGGAGAAATTGCAATTCGTGGCCCGCAGGTCATGAAAGGTTATTGGAATTTACCTGAAGAAACGAAAGCAGTCATGACTGCTGATGGTTTCTTTAGAACGGGTGATATTGGCTTTATGAATGAAAAAGGCTATACCAAAATTATTGACCGTAAAAAAGACATGATTTTAGTTTCAGGCTTTAATGTTTTTCCGAACGAAATTGAAGAAGTTTTAGCCCAACATCCCAAAATTTTAGAAGTCGCCGTGGTTGGTATTGCAGATGAAAAATCGGGTGAAGTGCCTAAAGCCTTTATTGTCAAAAAGGATGACTCTTTATCGGTTGAAGAAATCCAAATCTATGCAAAAGAAAACCTGACTGGCTACAAACAACCACGCTATATTCAATTTATCAATGAATTACCCAAGTCGAATGTGGGTAAAATTTTAAGAAAAGAACTAAAGGTTTAATAAAAACTTTTAATTAAAAACATAAGCGTATGGGACTAGAAGGTCCATAAATAAATGAAAAAGGAATGAGATTATGGGTTCAGGATTAATTACCGTATTTTTACCAATTGCACTCGCAATTATTATGGCTGGTTTGGGCCTAGAGTTGACCATAAATGACTTTAAACGCGTGCGACAACACCCCAAAGCCGTCTTTATCGCATTATTTTGCCAACTGGTTATTTTAGTCGGTATTGCATTTATTATTTGTAAGGTTCTTGCTTTACCACCCATGCTTGCTGTTGGATTAATGCTCCTTTCTGCATCACCGGGCGGGCCAACAGCTAATTTATTTAGTTATCTCTATAAAGGTGATATCGCTTTAAATATTACTTTAACGGCTATAAATTCGGTCATTGCTGCCTTTACACTTCCGTTAATCGTGAATTTTGCAATACAACACTTTATGGAAAATGGACAAAATGTAGGTTTGCAATTCTCTAAAATCATACAGGTTTTTCTTATTATTTTAGTGCCCGTTGGGATCGGGATGTTAGTCCGTCATTTTGCGCCGCATACGGCTGAAAAGCTCAATAAACCTGTGCGTATCTTTGCTATCGTTTTTCTCGTATCGATCATCATATTGGCAGTTGCGCGAGATTACCAAAATCTGATGACGTATATTGGGCAAATTGGATTGGCAACTTTGCTGTTTTGCGTATGTAGTTTAATGGTTGGTTATTTTGTTCCAAGATTATTAGGTGTAAATAGCTTTCAGGCAAAAGCTTGCGCGTTTGAAATTGGAATTCATAACAGTACCTTAGCCATGACTATTGCTTTTACAGTAATGGCAAGCAGTATGGCCGCTATGCCAGCAGCCGTTTATTCATTATTTATGTACATTGTTGCAGCTATCTTTGGCACTTTGCTAAATCGTCTAGAAAAGAAAGAGATCACACAAATATCACCTAAAACATACTCAAAGAATCTTCAGTAATATCTGGTAGATAAAGGTATTTAATTACCACCAGATATGTATAGTTTGAATTAAAAGAGGAGGTCAATGCCTCCTTTTTAGTCTCAAAATTTAAAATATTTATGGCCGAGTAAGCGCAGTCATAATAAAAAGAAAGCGTTAGAGTGCTGTTATAAAAGCAAATTGTTAAGCCAATATTTAAGGTTTTCCTTAATTATGTAATTAAATGAAAAACAATAATTTAATTACATAATTTCTAGCCAATTTCACATTGACAGCTCAAATATTGAAGATTACCATTTGCGGGCTGGCCTACATTGCCAGCCGGTTTTGACGGACCGCTATTTGAACCACATCAGGATTATTTCTTCTGAGGAGTAGTCTTGTGTGCACACCTCGTTCCCTCCCGTAGCGGTAGGGCGGGAGTGGGACACCTTCGGGTGTGCTGGAGTTCAAACCAGTCCGTCAACCTGCTTCCGTTCTGCCACCATAATTTATAATGCTTTGGCAGAACTCCCAAAAGAAGGAGTTGGCTATGCACATTCATAAATTATTGGCAGTCACTGTCAAAAACTATCTCGACACAACTTAAAGTTTTAAACCAGTTTGATGAGCTATAGGCTTTTCAGGCTTTAAATCATTACGTCTAAAACTTAGCAACAATAAAACTTGAGATGTGCCAAGCACAGTCTTTACGGCTTTGCTGTGCCTTTTTTTCTCCCAGAAAAGGCACAGGCTTTTTAATCTCTTTTAGCAACAACAAGAATTTATAACGGTAAAACGATGCCAACTTTAGAAAGATCTTCCAAAAAATTACAGGTTATTCATATAGCAATAGAGTTGTTCAATCTCTATGGATTTCACAATACGGGCGTGGACTTAATTGTCAAAAAATCCAAAATTCCTAAGGCCACTTTTTATAATTACTTTCACTCAAAACAGCGGCTTATTGAAATGTGCGTATCTTTTCAAAAAAGCAAACTCAAAGAAGAAGTGCTGGCAATTATTTACTCAAGCTGTTACCGAACCTCAAGCGACAAACTTAAAGAGATTATTGTTTTACATGTCAATTTTAATAGCCTGTACTATCTATTACTTAAAGCCATTTTTGAAACTAAACACATTTACCCGCAGGCCTACCGCATAGCGTTTGAATATAGAAAATGGTTGCTTAAAGAACTTTTTGATTTAGTTTTTAGTTTGGAAACTCACGCGTTAAAACCAAGTGCCGACATGGTTTTAAATTTGATTGATGGCTTGATGTTCCAGATTTTAAGCTCAAAAAGTTTGGAGGAAAGGGATGTGGTGGTGGGGAGGTTTTTTGGGTAACATTTCATAATGCTTAATTCTAAATTTTACTCACTAAAGGTTAGAGATAAATTTGAAGTTATAATTGTAGATCATGAAAACTAAACAAATAATGAGGGGGTTTTTAATGCAAGATGTGAGGGAAGGCTTATTAATACTTGAAAATAAAGAAGTTGATAATATTGCTGAAGTCTATTCTTTTGAACAAATTAGAGAAATACTTATTTTTGCTCTATCAGATAGTACTTCTGAATATTGGACTATATTAGCTCTAAACCTATTGAATAAAAAATCCGAGTATATTTCTGATGAAATAATCTTAATACTTAATAAAATAGCAAGTATGACAAAAAGATATACACAAAAAACTAGACATGAAGCATTAAAAATATTTAAAAAACAACTTGGAAATATTAATTATTGAGTCTATATGAATTAACTTTTCAAAAATATAGTTGTTAATTTAACATAGGAGTGGCTATGTATAGATTGGATATACCGCAGTGAAAAGTATGAATGAAAACTACGTTAATCTTTTCATAGTGTTGGAGTTTTATTGTGCAGAATATTAAAATGAAAGATGACTCATGTCATTTTTTTACTGAGCAAGATATTACAAGTAAGCAAGTTATTAAAGTTTGCTTTGATATATCTGATTTTGAAGGAATTCAAGAAGTTTATGATTTTTTTGGTGATAAAATATATGGAAATAATCGAGAATATTTGAATGATATTCATCCAAATACAAAACAATTTGGAAGGAATTTGTCAGCATTTCATGATTATTTAAGAGGGTATTTGATCGGTATTTTTTCAGAAAAAAGAAATGAAATTTTATCAATAACTATAACCAATAACAGAAATAAAAATGTTGATGATGATTGGTTGGATTTCTTTAGTATAATTATGCAAACATTTTTTGATGCACATAAAAAGATAAAATATGGAATTTATATGGACTTGAATTTTTCAAGAAGCATTATGGCTAATATGATGGATTATTTTAGTTTTTTAATTTCTGATTATCATAATAGGCCAAAAGACGAGCTGGATGAGAATGGTAATTATGTGTAAAAGTTTTTAATTTGGTATACTAAGTTGTGAATATTTATAGATCTATTTTAAGGCTTCCCAATCTATAAGGTACTTTATATGAGTAATTTGGTGACTATGCTTTCTTCTATTAAAGCTGAAAAAAATTATTTTATTGAAAAATTAGAAAAGGTTAATGGATATTCAGAACAAGAAATCGCTGAAATTGAGAAATTAAATAATATTTCTGTGCATGGTCAATTGAAAGAGTTGCTAACAACTATGGGTAAATGTTCAGGAGGGTTGATTTTTGGTGATGATTTTTACATATACAGATATTATAGAAATGCGGGATTTAATATACAAAGGCAAAAAAATTTAATGGCTGATGAAGAACTTGCTATCAATTATAGAGAGAGTGGTGAGAAATTAGATTTAGCTGAAGAACAATATTTTGAGATTTGTGGTGAGAATGAACATGCTAATATTTTCTTCATGTATACAAAGGATATTAATGATATTGTTTATGAGTGGGATGAAAATAGCAATACAGTAAAAAGATTTGGAACACTATTTGAGTACTTAATTCGATACAGAAAGAGATTAGGTTCATATTCGTCTCAAGGCACAATTCGAGGTGATGAAGATCCTACTTTATTCGATGAGTTAACAACAGGAAGATTATTGCTTTCTAGCTAAATTAGAAATAATACAACTTTATTTGTAAAAAGTTTTACAAGCTATATATTAAAACTATCTTATGAATTTTAAATAATTTTATTCCGAAATATTGGTTTTTAAATTTATAATTATTAAGTTAAATATTCTTAAGAAATATTTTCTTATATTGTGAAACCTATTGAGATTGCCTGATGAAAGAAATAAGAGAATTAAATAAATTATTAAAATGTTATAAAAAATATAGTATTGGAAGTTTAATTCATTCATTAAAATTTGATCAAAAATACATACTAGATACCTTAGATGGGGAAGATATACTTTTTCCTCATCATATAGTTAGTATGTCTATATCTTATGCCCAATTGGCATTCTTAAAAATTGAAAATAATAAGGCAGATATGGATGCTTTAAATAGTTTAAATCTTGCCTTGATGTATGCAGAGGTGGGAAGAGCATTACAATTAAATGATTTTAAAATAAAACCTTTAGATAAAATGAATGTACATGAGTTAAAGAAGTATTTTTCAGAATTTTCTGCACTACTTTTTTGGGCAATTCTATTGAATAATAAAAATTTAGCAAAGAAATTAGCGCGCCAAGTGGAGTTTTGTTTACAACAAAAATTTCTATCTGATTTCCCTTTAAGTTATGACTATTTTTCATTATGGGCTTATTACAAATGGATTAATGAAGAATTTACATTAGAATCAAAGATAGATGGAAAATTTAAAGATTTGATAAATAATTGGTCATGTGACACAGTATTTTTAGAACCATTACTCATAGATATAGCAAATTTACACTGCGAAGAATTAATAGATAATGATTTACGTAAGTATCCTCCAAAATTCATAAACGCTCCATTCACTTTATTGCCACTTGAAATTCATGTGATTAATAAATTACGTGCATTAGATAAATTAGATGAAATATCTTTAAATCATCCTTTAATGAACACTCATTCAGCAAAAATTAAAGAATTTGAAGTGATAAGTGATGATTTGCTTGAAACGATACAGATAAATTTTTTGTAGCTGAATCAACCTACTCAAAAGTTTGGTTGCAAACAGATGGGGGTACAGGAGGATACAATGGCATGAATTTATATATCTACCGAATATATTGATAAATTTGAATTAATTATAGTCATTACTTAGAAATGGC
>JBFMBJ010000068.1:0-6399 GCA_040755235.1 Candidatus Omnitrophota bacterium | reverse complement strand
TGTCCAGATACACTTTTTTGAAGTTGGCTTCAAATATACCCAGCGATCTTCAAATTTTCCTGAATCATTTATAATGAGACTGGTTTCCTGTGCTAATTCTTCATTACCGGGAAGAAGCCCGCTCTTAACTAGAATCTGGAATCCATTACAAATTCCAATAATTAATTTTCCGGCATTAATAAATTTCTTGATATCTTCAATAAGCTTATATTTTAATTCGTTGGCCAAGATTTTTCCTGCTGCAATATCATCACCATAACTAAACCCGCCGGGAATAGCCAAGATTTGATAATCATTAATATTTTTTTCTTTGCTAATAAAATTATTCACATGAACCAGCTGGGTATCTGCACCTGCTTTTAAAAATGCAAATTCTGTTTCTTTATCACAATTAACACCGGCAGTTCTTAAAATACAAACTTTAACCTTTGGCATAGAATTTTTTTATCACACTAACTACTTCTTTTGGGCTATCTACGATAGTAAAAATATCTAAATCGCTTTTACTGATATTTCCGTTCTTTAAAACTGTTTTTTTAATCCAATCAATCATCCCGCTCCAATATTCACTATTAAATAAAACTACCGGAAACTTTTTAATACGCTCTGTCTGAATTAAATTTATGGCTTCAAAAAATTCATCCAATGTCCCATACCCACCTGGTAAAATTACAAATGCCTTGGCATATTTTACAAACATTACCTTCCGGACGAAAAAATAACGAAAATCTAGGAGTATATCTACATAATCATTTGGTTTTTGTTCTGAAGGAATTTGTATATTTAATCCAATCGAGGTCCCACAGGCCCTCTTTGCCCCTTTATTGGCTGCTTCCATTAAACCTGGGCCACTACCTGTAATAATAGCGTATCCTTCCTTTGCCAAAAGATAAGCAATTTCTTCTCCAAGCTTATAATATTTATCGCTTGATTTTGTGCGGCTTGAGCCAAATATAGAAACTGACTTACCAACCTTAGAGAGCTCTTCAAAACCATCAACAAATTCTGACATAATCCGAAATATCCGCCATGTTTCTTCTCGAGTAAAATCATCTCTGGTAATCCTTGTTGGGCACTTTTGTTTTTTTACCATTTTAGCGGCTCCTTTATGATTATTTATTAAATCTATCAAATCCGAAATCCTAAATCCGAAATTCGAAACAAACTCTAAATCCAAATGTTCAAATTTTCAAAAATATCTTTTGTTTTGATCATTAGAATTTTGGTCATTTGAAATCGTTTACCACCTCATTGGTTTCTGCCATGCTTCTTTTAACTCATCAATATTTGCTTTTAGACAAAGTTTTCCATTTAAACCATAAACTTTAAAATCTTCTGAATCAGACACGCAGCCAATTAAACCCATCGGGATTCCTTTTAACAATTTTCCAAATTTTTCTTTATTTACAGGAGATACTTCCACAATAAACCTAGAATTAGATTCAGAAAACAATATAAAATCGTTCCTTAAGTTTTGTTTTGCATTTTGCGCTTTATAGGGAACTTCTTTTAAAAATAAATCCATTCCTAAACCACCAGCAAACGCCATCTCAGCCGCAGCTATTCCAATTCCGCCATCTGAACAATCATGCATTGCTTTTATTAAACCCAAAGAATTAGCTTCACTTAATTTTTCAAAAATTAATTTTGCTTTTACGA
The DNA here is from genome assembly GCA_040755235.1 of Candidatus Omnitrophota bacterium. Taxonomy (GTDB): domain Bacteria; phylum Omnitrophota; class Gorgyraeia; order Gygaellales; family JBFMBJ01; genus JBFMBJ01. The sequence goes on along the minus strand of JBFMBJ010000068.1, from coordinate 4,740 downwards.
GCCTAACTTTAGGAACATCATTCCCTATCAAATTAAAAAGATCATAATAATGCGAACCGCCCAATTCATCAAATGTTTCTCCCACCACATAAATTAAGTTTCCTACAGATTTTGCGTACATTGAAGTTGCACAAGCGACATCATCCATTACAGAAATTGCAGAAATTAAAAGCGTCCCCGGGATTGAAATAGATTTGTTTTTAACTGTATATTCATTGTAAAAACTATCTTTTCCAGAAATAAAGGGCGTACCAAACACACGCGCAGTATCATAACAACCATATGCTGCCCTAACCAAACCACCCAAGCGATCAGGCTTATCAGGATTACCCCAACAAAAATTATCTAAAATCGCAACTTCTTTAAGTGAACCGCCTACAGCAATAATTTGCCTTATAGCCTCATCAATACAAGAAGCAGCCATCCAATATGGATCAATAAAACCAAATCTAAAATTTATGCCGTTACTAATAACAATCCCTTTTTTAGAATTTAGAATTGGTCGATTAATACTTGCATCTGAAGGCCCATCATTATTTATTCCTAACAAGGGCTTTAAGATTGAGCCGCCTTGGACCTCGTGATCATATTGACGGATAACCCATTCTTTTGAACAAATATCATAATGCGAAAGTAATTTAAATAAACTATCCGTTAAATCACGCGGGCAAGAATTTTTTAATTCTTTATGCTTGGGTTGAATATAAATTGCTTTCTTTTCTATATGCGGAATCCCGTCATGCAAAAACTTCATTTCTAAATCACAAACTAAATTATCTTTATAAAAAAGCTCTAATCTTTTACTATTTGTAAATTCACCGATCACTATTGCCTCTACATTTTCTTTATTAAAAACTTCTATCAATTTATCGATATTTTCTTTCGCTACAGATAAAACCATTCTTTCTTGCGATTCAGAAATCCAAATTTCAGTATAATTTAGGCCAGCATATTTTAAAGGCACTTTTTCCAAATACACTCTTGCGCCTGTATCCGCTCCCATTTCACCAACTGCACTGGAAAGCCCTCCTGCTCCGCAATCTGTAATTGCGGTATATAAATTTTTATCTCTTGCTTGCAAGATTGTATCAACCATTTTCTTTTCCTGAATAGGATTTCCAATTTGTACCGCTCCACTTGAGACAATTTCTGACTCATGCGTCAGTTCACCGGAAGAAAATGTCGCGCCATGAATTCCATCTCGACCAGTCCGGCCACCCACAACCACAATCAAATCCCCAACATTTGTTTTCTTAAAAGATTTCTCCTTAGGCATAATTCCAACTGTACCGCAATAGACTAAAGGATTGCCAGTAAAGCGTTCATGGAAAAGAATTGCGCCATTTATCGTGGGAATACCCATTTTGTTCCCATAATCGCGCACCCCAGAAACTACGCCCTTTGCGATTCGCTTGGGATGCAATGTCCCCGCAGGTAATTTGCTAAAGGGATATTCTGGTAGACCAAAACAAAATATATCCGTATTTAAAATTGGCTTAGCTCCTAAACCCGTGCCCAGAGGATCTCTAATTACTCCTCCCACCCCGGTATTTGCCCCGCCGAATGGCTCTAAGGCCGAAGGATGATTGTGTGTTTCAACTTTAAAACAAATATTAAAGTTTGCGTCAAATTTTATCACTCCAGAATTATCTTTAAAGACCGAAACGCACCAAGGTTTATTTAACTCCTTAGTTACTTTCATTATTGTTTTTTTAAGTAAATTATCTATTTTTTTATTGCCGATTTTTTTACTAACATTTTTTTCTTTATAATTGATTTTTCCGCGAAAGGTTTTATGCACACAATGCTCCGACCAGGTTTGGGCCAAAGTTTCTAATTCGCAATCTGTTGGATTTTTACCAAGGCGCTTAAAATATTTTTGAATTTCTTTCATTTCCGTTAAATTCAAAAATAATTGCCCGTTTTTACTAATTTCTTCTAATTTTCTATCAGAAGCACCGATTAAATTTACACGAATAAGCTTGAAATGATATTTAATTAATGAACTTGCGGTATGCAGTTTTTGGTTAGTAACGATATATTGTATGGCTTTATTATAAAGTAATTTTTCGCAAAGTTTATTAAAATCGAATTTAGTTAAATTCCCTTTAATCAAATATTTTTTTGCGGTACGCACTTTCTCTACACCATTAATGCCTAAATCACAAATACCTTTTAGCGTAGAATCTTCTACCGGATCCATCACGCCCGGATGATAGGCCACCTCAACAACAAAATTACCTGGTGCGCTGGTGCATTTGTGCGCTGGTGCACAAGTAAGACAATATTCTTGGCTAATTTTATCGGTAAGCAAATCTTCTGCAATGCGCTGAATTTGGCTCTGGATGAGGTTTCCTTCTAAAAAATACACCTGCACAACCCGAATATCTTTGATACCTTTTATGCCTAAATCCAAAGCGTCTTTTTTTAAACCCGCTCCCACAGAATCAAAAATACTAGGTTTTTCTTTTATCTCTATCTGCCAAATCATTAATGAAAACTTTCTTTAATAAAATGTGGATCTATTTTTTAGACAGGTTAAATCTTTTAAATATCTTATCTACATTGCGTAGATAGTAATTTAAATCAAAACAATCTTCTAGCTCATCTTTAGTTAAATATCTTGAAATATTTTTATCTTGTTTTAAAATTTCTTTAAAATCTAAAGTTTGCTTCCAACAACGCATGGCATTTTTTTGTACTAAATCATAGGCCTTGGTGCGCGCGAGGCCTTTTTTCATTAAAGTTACTAAAACTCTTTGCGAAAAAATTAAACCTTTAGTCTTAATTAAATTACTCAGCATATTTTCCGGATAAACAATTAATCCTTCTAAAACGCCGCTTAATTTATAAAACATGTAGTCTAATAAAATAAAACTATCTGGTATAATTATCCTCTCGACGGATGAATGGCTTATGTCTCGCTCATGCCATAAGGCAATATTTTCTATACCTGCTAAGGCATTGGTACGCAACAGGCGCGCTAACCCACAAATTCGCTCACAAATCACAGGATTTCTTTTATGCGGCATTGCTGAAGAGCCTTTTTGACCTTTAGCAAATGGTTCCTCTGCTTCTAAAACCTCGGTCTTTTGTAAATGTCTGATTTCTTGAGCAATTTTTTCTAAAGATGCTCCCACGATTGCAATTGTACTTAAAACCTGCGCGTGAATATCTCTTTGGATAACCTGTGTTGCAACATTTGCCCGCTTTAGGCTTAATTTCTTGCAAACATATTCTTCTACAAATGGCTCAATATTACTGTAAGTCCCGACTGCACCTGATAGCTTACCAAAAGAAGCATTTTTTTTAGCTTCTTCTAGACGCACAGAATTTCTTTTTGCCTCGTCCAGCCATAATAAAAGTTTTAATCCAAAGGTAATTGGTTCTGCATGCACGCCGTGTGTGCGGCCAATACAAACCATATCTTTATACTTAAGGGCTTTTTTAGATAAAATTTTTATTAAATTATTGTTGTCCTTTATTAAAATATCTAGGCCTTGAACCATCTGCATCGCAAGGGCACTATCTAGAAGGTCAGAAGAGGTGAGCCCCATGTGAAAATATTTTGCATCTTGCCCCAAATATTGATTAACATTGGTTACAAAAGCAATAATATCATGATTGGTTTTTTTCTCGAGTCTGTTGATTTGTGAAAGATTAAATTTTGCTTTTTTTCTGATTCTTTTAACTGCGTCTTGTGGGATCTTTTTTAACTTAGAAAGGGCCTCTACAGTGGCTAATTCGATTTCTAGCATTTTAGAGAATTTACTCTCATCTTGCCAGAGGCTATTCATTTGAGGAAGGCTATATCTAGCAATCATTTACGGTCCTTTTTTTATTCAAACAAGAAATAATAGTATACACTAAAATTTGTCTTTCGTCAAATAAAATAGAAAAGGGGATATTTTGTGGTTCCACCACAAAATATCCCCTATATCTAGTTATTAAAATATTAAAACGCGATTAAAACTTATAACTGATATTTCCGCTTATTGCAGTTTCATCCACAAATCTACCTTCGATGTTTAATTTTAAGTTTTTAGTAATATTATAATCTAATCCAACAAATGGGCCAACATGGTCTACGGCCTTATATTTTTTAGTATAATTACTCGAGCCTACATCTATGAACGGACTATTGCTAGTAATCATAGTAATGTAATATTTATACCCTACTTGTGATTGATCTTTTATTCTCAGGTCAGAATATTTTAGACCCAAATAGGGAATAAAATTACCGATTTTTTTAGCAAGGTATGGCGCAATCTGCCATTCATAAGCAGTTAAAGTACCAGACCACGATTCATATATTGCATTGTTACCAGGACCACCAATTATTGTAACCATTTCTAAACTAGCAGCATCGTAATCATGCTTATGTCTTAGATATTGGGCATCTATACCAATTAGCCAATTTTTCGCTAAATCATAAGTGGCCTTAAAACCAATTCCCCAAACAAAAGCATTATCTATATCATAATCTAAATCACCGTTATTTAAAAGAATTATGGCAGTCGTAGGATTAAATGGATTCCCTGTAACTACTAGCACATTGTTAAAACTACCTCTTAAACCCTCATCTCTTAACTTAAGATTTACTGAACCGAGTTTTACAAGAATATCTAAATTTTTAAATAATCCATAACTTATTTTTGCAGTAGTGCGATATAGCCTATCTATTTTTGGTTTACTATAAGTACCTATGTCTTCTGTAATAGTATTTCTAGTCCACCCCCC
>JBFMBJ010000067.1:0-6748 GCA_040755235.1 Candidatus Omnitrophota bacterium | reverse complement strand
AACACATAAAGATACATTACATTTTGCAGACAACATTGATCCCGAAAAAGTTGACTTCATCCATTGCAGCCTGCATATTCAAGAGCATAAAACAGTTGATAGTATTAAGGACTTTATAAAAAATTATAATCTTTTACAAAAGCGAGGTTTTAAAATTTTTGCATCTTATTTGATGTATCCGCATCTAATAAGGCGATTTAAAAAAGATTACGCACGGTTTAAGTCGCTAGGGATAATATTAAAGCCCAAAGTTTTCTGGGGTAATTGTGCAAGATTTAAAATAATCGACTCAATAATTTTTAAAAAAATACGTAAGTTTTTTGGGAAGCGTTTTCCTGAGATGTATTCTGACAGACAAAAAAGACTGATTAAATCTTATATTGAGGCAAGTAGTTACGATGAAAATATTAATATAAAAAAGGAGCATTGTTCGAAAAGAAGAACCATAGATTTGTCTTTGGATAAAAACTGGCTTAATAAATTACCTTCCTTTAAAGGAAAAAAATGTTTATCCGGAATGAAATTTATAAAAATGGATCAAAATGGCAAAGTATATCGGTGTAATGATGAGCAACATCATTATTTGGGAAATTTATTTAATGATAAAATAAAACTATTTAACGAAATATTAGAATGCTCTGCTGATATTTGCAGCTGTCCGTATGTTGGTTATAGATACGTTCTCCAATAATAAATTATAAATTTTAGAAAAATGCAAGCAAAAAATCCAAAAGTAAGTGTAATAATCCCGACTTATAATCGCGCAAATTATATCGTCGAAACCATAGATAGTGTCTTAGCACAGACATACGAAGACTTCGAGATTATTGTCATTGATGATGGTTCTACAGATAACACGGAAGATACAATAAATAAATACAACGGGAAAATTAGATATTTTTATCAAGAAAATAAAGGCACGGCTGCCGCACGGAATTTTGGTATTAGTAAAGCAAGAGGAGAATATATTGCATTTTTAGATGATGATGACCTATGGTTATCTGAAAAATTAGAAAGACAAACTGCAATTCTTGATGCGGATAAACAAATAGGCTTTGTTTGTTCGGCAGGGTATAAGATTGATGAACATAATAATAATAAGATCTCCTCATGGCAAAGAAATGGAAATGCGAACCGAACTACCTTTGAAAGCCTTTATGAGCGTAACTTTGTCTACAATTTAACTGTGCTAATACGCAAAAGATGTATTGAGGAGGTAGGTGGCCTCGACGAAACCCTCATCGTATCACAAGATTATGATCTTTGGTTACGAGTAGCAAAAAAACACAGATTTCATTATATCAATCAACCTCTTGCTCTCTGGCGTATCCATAAAAGTAATTTAAGCAAGAATCTTGATATAAGGTTGCATGACCACTTTGTTATTCTTAATAAGAAAGAAATTAAACAAAATATCAGTTCTATAAAACAACGTATATGCATTGCAAGACTTTATTATGAATTTGCAGATGAATATATACGTAAGGGAGATTTTTATAAAATCGGTATATGCTATTTGAAAGCTATTGTTTCATTCCCCTTCATTGGATATTACTATTGGCCAAAGGAAGTAGAAAATATAAAATTTTCATTTCTGTATCGCATATTAAAAGTATACTTTCTTGCGATAGGATACCTTTTAAAGTATCTATTCTATTCTGAGCAGCAAAAAAAGAATATATTTTTTAAAATCCTCAATATTTTATCTGCGCGTCTTTTCCTTTTTATGTCTTATATCTACTCTTTAAAAAATAAATTATATAAAATCAGCGATTACGTCAATTTCGGCTTCATTAGTGAAGAATTTTTCCACCAAGATTTACGTGGTTTTGGTGGTTTTGGAAAGACTGTCAAAGATATATCGGAATATTTTAACAGTAATTGTGGCAGTTTCAAAAGTAGTGTATTAATCCCACAAGGCCTTTCTGTTGCTTCCTCTATAGCTATAAAAAGATTTCACAACACAGATGTTCTTATCCGTCCCATAGAAAGCTATTTTTCAAGAAAAAATCATTATAAATATATGCATTTAATTAATTCCTTTGGGTTAAACCTTTTTATTACTATTGAGTATTATCCCACTTACGAATATGTGCTGCTCGCAGCACCTACAACTCCTGTTTTAATTTGGATAAGAGATCCTAGGAGTGAAATAGAATGGAGGAAGATAGCCACTGTACCTCTTGAACTTGCAATGTCAGGGAGGAAAAGAAAAGATGACTTAATAAGATTTGCTGAAGAGAAAAAAAACTCAATTTTAAAAATGCTTAAACTTAGCAGAATCTTAAAACGCAAAATAGTCTTTGCTACACAGGGGCATTGCTTGATAGAGAGAGCGAAACGAACTTATGGCTTAGATAGCTTAAACCCACACCTATTGTATAATCCCATACCACTTATTAAAGATCGCACTATCAAATATAGCGAAAAACCTTCATTATGCTTTATAGGCAGGCTCGATCCCGTAAAACGTCCCTGGATCGTTTTTGAACTAGCAAAAAGATTTCCACAGATAGACTTCTATATAGTTGGGAAAACTCACGCCCCCGAACTAATGAAACCAATAATTAATAAATATGCGCATATTCAGAACCTTAAATTTATGGGCCTGCTCTTTGATAAAGAAAAAAATGATCTTCTTAAAAATTGCTGGGGCATAATTAATACAAGTATTCATGAAGCAATTCCTGTATCCTTTTTGGAAGCATTTTCCTTTGGTAAATGCATCATAAGCTGTCAGAACCCCGATGATTTAGTAAAAAAATTTGGATTCTTTACTGGAGAAATTTTAGGAGAAGGTTTAGATAAATATTCTTTAGAAAGATTTTCTGAGAATATCGAGAATCTCATTACAAACAGAAAGCGAAGCATGGAAAAAGGAAAATTAGCACAAACCTATGTAGAGGAAAATCACAGTTTTTCTAAGTTCGAAAGACAACTTCAAAAAATATTATCATTGGAAAAAATCATACAATGAAAATAGCCATAATATTGGGAGACTTTCCTAAATTATCTGAAACGTTCATTTTAAACCAAATTACAGCATTAATTGATTTAGGACATGATGTCGATATTTTTGCTTTTAATAAAACTAAAGAGAATAAAGTACATTCAGATGTAATTAAATACAATCTATTGGACAAATGTGTATATTTTGATATACCAGAAACAAGGCTTAAGAGAATTATTAAAACTTTTAAAATTATATTTTGTTATTCATTTTTTTACCCCAGGGAACTATTTAACTGCCTTAATTTTAAAAAATTTGGTGGCAAGTATTATGCGCTTAACAAATTGTTTCTAATAGTAAATTTTTTGAAAAAAAAGTATGATATCATTCATTGTCATTTCGGTCCTATAGGCAATGAAACTATTTTCTTAAAAGATATTTTTCCTAAGGTGAAATTTATAGTTTCTTTTCATGGATATGATATCCGACTCGGATTAAATTTAGGTGGAGAAATTTATAAAAATTTATTTGAAAAAGCTAACTTTATAATTGCTATATCTAGTTACACTAAAGAAAAGCTTATTAATTTAGGATGTAGCAGCAAAAAAATTATTGTATCTTATAATTCAGTAGATCTAGACAGGTTCATTTCTAATGGAACGAAAGTGGATAAAGAGCACGGAGATTATTTTGTAATTACAAATGTAGCTCGGCTTGTAGATGAAAAAAATATACCCTTTGCCTTAAAAGTATTAAAAGCGATAAAAGATGAGAAAAAATATAATTTTAAGTATTATTTGGTTGGAAATGGCAAAATGAAAGAAGATATTGAAAAACAAATTTTAGAAATGGGTCTTAAAGATATTGTAATTTTATTGGGGGATTTACCTCGGGAAGAAGTAATCAGGAGGCTGGAAGAAACTGATATATTTTTTCTTTCAAGCAAAGCCGAAGGTCTTCCCAATGTTTTATTGGAAGCGCAGGCAATGCAAATTCCAGTTGTTGCTACAAATGTTGGTGGTGTATCTGAAGCCATGATAGATGGCATTACCGGTTATTTAATACCAGATGGAGACATATTAAAAGCAAAAGATAAATTAATTAACTTAATGACCAAACGTGAGCTAATTTCAAAATTTGGAAAATCTGGAAGGATGTTCGTCGAAAAGAATTTTAATATAAACCATTCAGTTAAAAGATTAACAGATGTCTACAGTGCAGTCTAAGGGAAATAATGTATAATCTTACGCGATTAGAAAACGAAAGTATTTTTATAATCAGAGAAGCATATTATCAATTCAGGAAAGTAGCTATGCTTTGGTCAATAGGCAAGGATTCTACTACTCTGCTTTGGCTGATAAGGAAGGCCTTTTATGGCCAGATACCTTTTCCTGTTTTGCACCTTGATACAAGTTATAAATTTAAAGAGATATATGAATTTCGTGATAAATTTGCGAAAGTTTGGAACTTGAACCTTATTGTACACAAAAACGAAAGCGCATTGGGAAAAGGGATCAGCCCGAATACGGGCAAGTTGCAGTGTTGCACTGAACTTAAGACCAATGCCTTAAAAGAAGCGATAGAAAAATATAAATTTAGAGCGCTATACTTAGGCATAAGAAGAGATGAGCATGGCATTAGGGCCAAAGAGAGATTTTTTTCTCCCAGAGATGAAGACTTTGAATGGAACTATAAAGACCAGCCGCCAGAATTATGGGATCAGTATAAGGCAAAAGCAATGGACGAGGAGCATTTAAGGATTCATCCTCTGTTAGGTTGGACTGAATTAGATATCTGGGAATATATCAAAAAGGAGAATATTCCCATAGTCGAACTTTATCTTGCTAAAAATGGAAAAAGATTTAGAAGCATTGGTTGCGAAACTTGCTGCAATCCAGTTGATTCTCGCGCTGATTCTATAAGTAAGATAGTAGAAGAATTAAAAACATCAAAAGTATCTGAAAGAAGCGGCCGTGCACAGGACAAAGAATCTGCATATATGATGCAGAAATTACGTTCTCTTGGTTATATGTAAGTGAGGCCACAACTTATGGAGCGATAGCGGACATAAGTTGTTTGGCCGAACTTACCCCGCCCTTTTGGGCGGAATTATGCCTTTAGTAATTGTAGGGAGGGAATAGAAAAAGTTCAGCCTAATAAGTTTGAACAATTTATTTACCAAAAGGGCGGGGTTAAATTCGCAGACGGCCTGCGGCCTACGACTTACGTTGCTAATGCTTCCGTAAGTCGTCTGCTCATTTAAGAAGTTTATGTTAGAGTTATCTTTGTGGTTAATTATCCTTATCGCAGTAATTGCTTTTTTATGCGAATATATGGATTCTACATTAGGAATGGGTTATGGAACCACCTTAACGCCTGTGCTTATGCTTTTTGGTTTTGCTCCCATTCAGATTGTGCCGTCGGTTTTACTTTCCGAACTTATTACCGGAATTATCGGAGGTATCTTTCACCATCGAGAAGGCAACGTAAATCTTAAGCCCAAAACAACCAATATTCCTCTCATCTGGAAAAAACTTAATTCCTTAGGATATGTGGAAAGCTATAAGAGAGGTATCCCTTTGCATCTTAAGGTCGTCTTTATGCTCGTTTTATCAAGCATTATCGGCGCGGTAAGCGCGGTCTTTACTGCCCAAATCCTTCCTAAATTTTTGGTTCAACTTTATATTAGTGTTTTAGTAATTTCTATGGGCATAATCATCCTTATCTGTTTAAATAAAGAATTTCCATTTTCCTGGTTTAAAATTTTTGGCATCGGCTCAATTGCTTCTTTTAATAAGGGGTTAACCGGAGGCGGATACGGACCGCTTATAGTTAGCGGTCAGGTTTTATCAGGGATAGAAGGTAAAAGCGCAGTAGGCACTACTTCATTAGCTGAAGGATTGACTTGTTTGATAGGAGTGATTACCTATATACTGACTTCAAAAAACCCTATTGACTGGAAATTGGCCCCTATAATTATTACTGGCGCTATTCTTTCTGTTCCTCTTTCAGCAAAAAGCGTAAAAAAAATAAGTTCTAAGAGATTGAAATTGATTATTGGTATATTTACCATAGTTTTAGGGATAATAACTCTTATAAAAATTTTAAAGAAGTAAAAGATATGAATTCCTCTACACTTAAATTTGTGATTGTCGGCCATGTTGATCATGGCAAATCCACATTAATCGGGAGATTATTGTTTGATACTGATTCTTTGCCTCCTGATAAAGTCGAAGAAATGAAGCAGGTCTCTAAAGAGATGGGCAGAGGGCCTGAGTTTGCATTCATAATGGATAATCTTAAGGAGGAGAGAGAGCAGGGCATAACAATAGATACAGCGCAGATATTTTTTAGAACACCTAAAAGAAGATACGTTATTGTAGATGCTCCTGGCCATGTGGAATTTGTTAGGAATATGATGACAGGAGCTTCTCAGGCAGAAGCCGGGTTTTTGATTGTTGATGTCAAGGAGGGTTCTCAGGAGCAGACAAAACGCCACGCATATATACTATCAATGCTTGGGCTAAAGCAAGTAGTTGTTCTTTTAAATAAAATGGATTTAGTCTCTTACTCTTCTGAAAAATTCTGGCAAGTAAAATCAGAAGTGCAGAATTTCCTCGATACTATAAATATCAAACCCAAGGCATATATTCCCATCTCTGCGTCAAAAGGGGATAATATTGCCAATAAATCTAACAATATGGCCTGGTATAATGGTCCGACAATCTTAGAGATATTGGATTCCCTTGAAGACAAATTATCTACTGAAAAAGAGCCGTTGGTTTTTCCTGTCCAGGA
>JBFMBJ010000066.1:0-6818 GCA_040755235.1 Candidatus Omnitrophota bacterium | reverse complement strand
TTTAGAAAATCTTTTACAAGAAAATGATTTTTATTTTTCACCAACAGATGATTTTGTAGGACCAGCAGCAATAGTAAGAGGGGTATTTGATAGTGATGAATTAATAGAATTAGCGGTAAAAATAATTGTTGGACATTGTGATAATAAGGAGGATGTAAAAATAGAATACACTCAATATCCCACCCAAAATAAAAAAACAATAATAAGTTTTTCCTTAGAGAGAGAAAAAATAGAAAAATTACGTATTTAAAATAATTATATAACTATTTGTAAATAAAAGAGTTATACCTGCCAATAATTTAATCCCAAAAATTTATTAAGAAAATGCTTGACAAACCAAAAAAATAATATATACTCTACTATAATAATAGAGATTATAGAGATATGATAAATTTTATTAAAGGAGAGGAATGAAAATCACTTATAAGGGAGATTATGCTTTAAAAACAATTTTGATGTTATCTTTACGCTATGGACAAGGAGTAGTAACAATTCATGAATTAGCCCAAGAAGCTGACATCCCCATAAAGTTTTTGGAACAAGTTTTATTAGATTTAAAGAAGGGTGGTTTTGTAGAAAGTAAACGCGGAATAAACGGTGGATATTATTTAACAAGAACACCAAGCGAAATAACTATTGGTCAAGTAGTGAGGTTTATTGATGGACCAATTGAACCGGTGCCTTGTGCAAGCATAGATGCTCTTTATAAAGGCTGTAAGGATATTTATAGTTGTGTATTTAAAAATATTTGGATGGAGGTGACAAAATCTATAAGCAATATTATTGATCATGTAAATTTCGAAGAACTCTGTAAAAAAATTCAAATAAAAGAAGAAGCAATGGTTTATCAGATTTAAATGAAAACATAACTTACGGAGTACAAACGACGTAAGTTATGAGTTTGAATTTACCCCGCACCTTTTAATTTATTCATCTTTGATTTGAAAAAAGCGTGGGAAGAAAAATAGTAATGATTGATAGAAGAAGAGATATCTTAAAAACTTGAATATTAAAAAGGTGCGGGGTTTAATTCGCTCATACAATTTACGTTCATTCGTATTCCGTAAATTGTGAGCTCATTAAAAAAGGAGGGAAGTTGTAATGAGTTTGTTAAATAACAACGATGATTTAAAAGTGTTAGTTGAAAAATTAAATTTTAAAGAAAAGGTGGTTAGATCAAAAGAACTTATAAGAGAAGCTTACAAAGTTTACGGTGATTCTTTAGTTGTGGCCAATAGCTTAGGTAAAGATTCTGTGGTTGTGTGGGATTTAGTAAAAAAAGTAGATCCTAAAATACGTGGATTTATTGTTACTACTAGATTTAAGCCAGCGGCTACCAGAAAATTTATGAATGAAACAGTAGTTAAATACCCAGAATTAAAAATTTACGAAAGTGATGTTAAAATTCCAGAAAATCTGTATGAGACTGATCCAGATAAGTGTTGTGATGTTTTAAAAGTTGAGCCTGTTAAGCGAGCTATTGAGGAGATGAAAGTGAAATGCTGGGTAACAGGCTTGCGGTGTACTGAAGGTCGCACCCGCACAGATTATAAAGAAGTGGAGCAAAGAGATAAAGATTTAATTAAGTTAAATCCAATTTTAATTTGGAAAGAAAGAGAAGTTTGGCAGTATTTAGCTATTTATCAAGTGCCAGTTAATCCGTTATATGGCGAAGGTTATAGATCCTTGGGTTGCGAGCCTTGCACAAAAATCACCAGCGATGATAATGAACGCGCAGGTCGTTGGATTGGCACCAGTAAATGCGGCGGTGAATGCGGAATCCATACCCGGCCGCTTAAGACAAATACAAATGGAGAAGGTATTTGAAAATAACTATTTTATTCTCTTTAATTATATTTTTTGCCATAAATATGGGCGCAAGTGGAATTGCGCCGTCTTTTGCAGCTAGTTACGGTGGAAGAATAATAAGAAAGAATAAAGCCATATTTTTATTCAGTATTTTTGTAATATTAGGAGCACTCTTATTGGGCCGCAATGTCAGTTTAACCTTAGGTAAAAACTTACTGCCAAAAGAATTTTTAAATTTTGATACGGCACTCATTATTATTTTTTCAGCGACTTCGAGTCTTTTTTTAGCTAATTTATTAAAAATTCCTCAGTCTACCAGCCAAGTTACGGTTGGTGCGATTGTGGGAGCGGGTTTATATTTTAAACATCTTTATTTAAAAACTTTGTTTTTTAAAATACTTCCTATATGGTTTTTATTACCGGCGCTATCTTATTTTTTTACATTTTTATTGTATAGATTAATATATCCGCCAAGAAATAGGAATTTACATATTTATGAAAAAATATTTACTCACGAAAATAAATTAAAAAAAACGTCTATCATTGTGAGTTGTTATGTTGCTTTTGCCATTGGTTCTAATAATGTGGCAAATGCTGTGGGCCCGTTATCCGGAGCTGGGATTTTAGAAATTGTCACAGGATTAATTTTAATCGCACCTATTTTTGGTCTGGGTGCTTGGTTAATGGGCAAAGGCCCACTTGATACCGCTGGTAAAGAAATAGTTCCGTTAGGCATATTTTCTAGCACATTAGTTTGTTTTGTAACGGCAACATTATTATTGGTGGCATCATTTTTAGGTATACCGCAATCACTGGTTCAACTTAACATTTGTTCGATTTTTGCAATAAGTTCTTTAAAAAATGGACATCAATCTACGCTTGATTTACATATTGCTCGAAAAACATTTGTTGTTTGGATAGTTACTCCTTTAATTTCTATAATAATATCTTATCTTATGCTATTTATAAAAAATAAAGGATTGTATTGATACTTTAATTGGAGGGACTTATGCCTTTTTCAAATAAAATTGCTGATAATGTTACTGAATTAATTGGAAATACTCCTTTGGTAAGGTTCAAACGTATCATTAAACCAAATTCTAGTCAGGTACTTGGAAAGCTAGAATATTTTAATCCCGGTGGGAGTGTTAAAGATAGAATTTGTTTCTCCATGATTGAAGATGCTGAAAAAAAAGGATTACTTATGCAAGGTTCAACAATTATTGAGCCGACATCTGGCAATACAGGTATAGGTCTTGCAATGATTGCAGCAGTGAAAGGATATAAATGCATTTTAACCATGTCAGAAGGAATGAGTTTAGAAAGAATATTTATTCTAAAAGCATATGGTGCCCAAGTTATACTGACTCCGGCCCAAGAAGGAATGAATGGAGCGATTAAGAAAGCAGAGGAACTTCTTAAAAACACACCTGGAGCGTTTATGCCACAGCAGTTTAAAAACACAGCTAATCCCGAAGGGCATCGTCGTACAACGGGTGTTGAAATTTTAGAAGCAACCAATGGTGATATAGATGCTTTTGTAGCTGGTGTTGGGACAGGAGGAACAATCACCGGGGTAGGAGAAGTCCTAAAAAAGCATAATAAAAATATTCAAATTATAGCAGTGGAGCCAAAAAATAGCGCGGTTTTATCTGGCGGTAAAATAGGCCTACATAAAATACAAGGTATTGGTGCAGGTTTTGTTCCAGAAATTCTAAATAGAAAAATCATAGATTCAATAATTTGTGTTAGCGATGAAGATGCTTTTACAACTTCAAAAAATTTAGCTAGGTCTGAAGGTTTATTTGTAGGTGTTTCTGCAGGGGCAGCAACTTGGGCAGCTTTAAATGTAGCTTGCGATTTAGGTAAAGAAAAAACTGTAGTTGTAGTCTTGCCAGATACTGGCGAAAGATATTTTTCCGTGCATCAATATTATGAGGCATAAGGCAATTTATGAATAAAGAG
This sequence comes from Candidatus Omnitrophota bacterium, assembly GCA_040755235.1. Taxonomy (GTDB): domain Bacteria; phylum Omnitrophota; class Gorgyraeia; order Gygaellales; family JBFMBJ01; genus JBFMBJ01. Next base: position 3,044 of record JBFMBJ010000066.1, on the reverse strand, counting down.
AAATTATATTATCCAATTGCTTTAGATATTAAAAATCGTGTTGTTAAAGTTATCGGAGGAGGTAGGGTTGCCCAAAGAAAAGTAAAAATACTGCTTTCTTTTGGGCCAAAGATTAAGATAATTTCTCCAAACTTAACAATTGATTTAAAGAATTTGGTGAGAAAAAAGAAAATAACTTATTTAAAAAGAATTTATAAGAAAGGTGATTTAAAAGATGCATTTTTAGTTATTGCTGCGACTTCAGATAATAAGGTTAATCGGGATGTTTATAAAGAAGCTTTAAAGAAAAAAATATTAATAAATGTTGTGGATAATTCTAAGCTTTCAAATTTTATTAGCCCTGCAGTATTAGAAAAAAAGGGTTTGATGATAACAGTTTCTAGCCACGGGAAAAATCCTAAATTAGCTAAAATTACAAGAGATAAAATAAAGGATTTTCTAAAATGGAATTAATTTTAACAGGAATTAACCATAAAACAGCACCTCTAGATATAAGAGGAAGAGTTAGTTTAAAGAAAAATCAAATAGACAAAATATATAAATTTTTTATAAACAAAGATTTGGTAGAAGAATTAATTATTCTTTCAACCTGCAATAGAACAGAATTTTATATTCTTATAAAAAAATACTTAAATCCAGATATTAAAAAAATAGTTTATAATTTTTTAAAACAGTTCTTTGATTTGAATTTTGATTTAGATAATTATTTATATTTTAAAAAAAATAAAATTGCATTAGAGCATTTATGTAATGTTACCTCGGGTATTGATTCACAACTTTTAGGAGAGAGAGAAATATTGGATCAAATCAAAGAAGCACTTATTGAATCAAAAAAATATTTAAAGAATGAAGATTTAGAATATTTATTTAAACAGGCTCTAGAGATAGGAAATTATACAAGATTCAATACCGATATAGCTTTTGGCGATATATCTTTTGGAAGTATAGTTATAGAGTTAATAAAAAAAGAATTTAAAATATTGGATAATAAAAAAATTATTGTAATTGGTACAGGTAAAATTGCCAACGACATCGCTAAAAGTTTACAGGGTTATAAAACAAAACTAATATTTATTGCTAATAAGCATTTTTGGAAAGCAGATATTTTAGCAAGAATTTATAAAGGCTCTGCAAGGAGATTAGAAGAATTAGATAATTTAATTAAATATAACGATGTAATTGTTTCTTGTACATCGAGCCCGCATATTATTTTGAAAAGAGAAGATATCGCGAAATTTAAAAATAACTATAATAAATTATTGCTTATTGATTTGGCTTGTCCGCGGGATATAGAAAAAATAAAAACTACTAAAAATATAACTCATTACGATTTAGATGACTTAGTTAATTTTACTAATGCTATCTTAGAAACAAGAAAAAATTCTTTAAATAAAGCTAAAAAAATAATTGAGGATAAAATATGTACTTTAGAATTGGAACCCGCGCAAGTTTATTAGCCTTAGTGCAGGTTGATGAAATAATAAACCTATTTAAAAAACAAAACCTAAAATTAAATTTTGAAATTAATAAAATTAATACGCTTGGTGATATGGATAAAACTACACCTATATCAGAAATCGAAGGTACAGATTTTTTTACAAGAGAAATTGAAAAAGCTCTTTTAGAAAATAAAATTGATATGGCTGTACATAGCGCTAAAGATTTACCGAAAAAGTTACCAAAGGGATTAGAGATAGCCTTATTTACTAAGTCAATAGATCCGTATGATTGTTTGATCTCAAAAGAAAATCTTAAATTAAACGAGCTTAAATTAGAGGCCAAGATAGGCACAAGCAGTCAAAGAAGAAAAGATCAACTGAGAGTTTATAGAAAAGATTTTAATGTTGTTGATATTCGAGGTAATGTGGAAGAGAGATTAAGACTATTAGAACATAGTGATTTAGATGCGATTGTGATTGCTGGTGCAGGCCTGATGAGATTGGGGCAAGATTATATGATTACTCAAAGAATTCCTTTAGAAATTCTAAAACCGCATCCTTTACAAGGCTCTTTAGCAATTGAAATAAGGGAAAATAATTTAGAATTAAAAAGTATTTTAAAGAATATAAATATTAAATGAAACACTTAATTTTGTTCACTCAAAGACGATTTTTTAACGCCAAAGGTTTTAAAAACTTTGGTGGTTGCGGAACTCACTCGTTGGCTATTTGCCAGGATGAGCTTAGACATCCTCGCCATCCCGATAAGATTATCGGGATTCCCAAAATTTTTAAACTGCTTTGGCTAAAATCGCCATTCGTTAAAAAATTTCTTGTTTCATCTTATTTAAATTATACAAATGCTTAAAAAAGGAATTGTATATTTAATTGGCGCAGGGCCCGGAGATTGGGAATTAATCAGTGTAAAAGGCCTAAAAAAAATAAAAGAAGCAGATGTGATTTTGTATGATTTTTTGGCATCTAAAGATTTATTAAATTTTACTAAAAAAAATGCAAAAATAATTTGTGTAGGTAAAACCGATGGCTTACATTTGTTGGAGCAGAATAAAATTAATAAACTTCTGCATAATTATGCAAAAAAAAGAAAAATTGTTGTACGGCTTAAAGGAGGGGATCCATTTATTTTTAGTAGGGGCATTGAAGAAGCGCTTTATTTAAAAAGTAAAAATATAGATTTTGAAATTATTCCGGGCATTACCTCGGCTTTGGCGTGTCCAGAAAGTTTTGGTATTCCTCTGACAAAAAGAGGGATTTTTTCATCGGTTGCGATTTTAACTGGCAGAAAAAGTAATAAAGATAAGCTTGATGCGCCAGAAACCAATACTTTGATTTATCTTATGGCAATAGGTAATATAGAAAACGTAGCGAAAACAATTATTAAATCAGGAAGAAGTAAGTTAACACCTTGTGCTTTTATTGAGCGAGGTACAACGAAACAAGAAAGAATCATTACGGGTAATCTTTCTAATATAGCTGAAAGGGCGCATAAATACTTGGTTAAGCCGCCAGCGGTTTTTATTGTTGGAGAAATTATAAAATATGGCAAAAAAATTTATGGACACAAATTTAAAAATAGATAATTTT
>JBFMBJ010000065.1:0-6834 GCA_040755235.1 Candidatus Omnitrophota bacterium | reverse complement strand
CATTGAGTAAGGAAAAAATGAAAGATATACTCTTAAAAGATTATGGTTTTAGTGATGCTAAGGCACAATCTTTAAGCTTATTTTATGAAGGAAGAATCGGCAAGGCAATAAGAGAAAATTTTAATATCTTTGATGAGAAAAATAGAATTATCGATGCTTTTATTGATAATTCCAGCGAAGATAATTTCGAGATTATTAAATCTGGAGAGAAAGAAAAACTTTATGATTATTTGCTATATTTATTAACTTTTTATAGAGATATCTGGTTTGTAAAAATGGGTTTAGTTAGAGAATTAGTAAATTCTGATATCAAAGAAAAAATTATTAATAGTAAAAATGAATACACATTTTTAGAGTTAGAAAATAAAATTAATTTTATATCTAGCTTCGTCAGCTATTTAGATCAAAATGTAAATCATAAATTGCTGCTAAGCATTTTGAGGATAAACCTATGCAAAAAATAGTTGCGGTAAAATTAAGAGAATCTGGGCAGAATACATATTTTATTTTTCAAGATTTAATTTTAAAAATTGGTGATTGGGTAATAGTGGAAGCTGATAGAGGGCTAGATTATGGCCAAATAGATGCTGACCCAGAAGATTTATCTGGCCATAAACACGACGAATCAGTAAAAAAGATTATTCGCTTAGCTGACGAAGTCGACCTCAAAAAAATTGAAGAGAATAGAACAAAAGCCAAAGAGGCGTATCATTCTTGTGCTTCTAAAATTAGCGAACATAAACTCGATATGAAATTAGTTGGGGCAGAATATTCTTTTGACCGCTCAAAAATTATTTTTTATTTTACTGCTGAAGGCAGGGTTGATTTTAGAAACCTAGTGAAAGATTTAGCACGTGTATTTAAAGCGCGCATAGAACTGCGTCAAATTGGTGTACGTGACGAAGCAAAGCTATTGGGTGGATTTGGGCCATGCGGAAGAGAGCTTTGTTGTGCAAAATTTTTAAAAGATTTTGAGCCAGTAACAATTAAAATGGCAAAAGAACAAAATTTACCGCTTAATCCACCAAAACTCTCAGGATTATGCGGAAGATTAATGTGCTGTTTGGCTTATGAATGTCAGACTTATAAAGAGTTATGTAAAGAATTACCCAAAGAGGGAGAAAAGATTATTACTCCTCAAGGCAAGGGAAAGGTTCTTTCTGTAAATGTCTTAAAGAAATCCGTAGTTGTTGAATTAGAAGATGCAAGAATTATAATAATTGGTTACGAAGATAATAAAGAAAATAAATAAATGAAAAAGTTTTATATTACTACTCCAATATACTATGTTAATTCCGCACCGCATATAGGCCATTCTTATACAAATATCGCCGCAGATGTTTTAGCGCGTTACAATCGCCAAATTTTAGGAAAAGATAATGTTTTTTTTCTCACCGGGACCGATGAACATGGTCAGAAAATAAAAAAAGCTGCAGATACAGCAGGGCTTAGTCCTCAAGAGTTTGTAGATAAGGTGGTTGTGCAATTTAGAGAACTTTGGCAAAAACTAAATATTTCCTACGATGATTTTATTCGTACCACCGAGCCACGCCATATTAAAACCGTTCAGAGATTTTTAGAAGTTCTTAAAAGTAAGGGAGAAATTTATAGCGCAGAGTATCAGGGTTGGTATTGTACGCCTTGTGAGACTTTTTGGAAAGAATCGCAATTAGAAAATCAAAATTGTCCAGATTGTAAAAGGGGGTTAGAAAAAATTAGCGAAACCAATTATTTCTTAAATTTATCAAAACATCAAAAGTGGTTAATAAATTATATCAATACTCATCCAGATTTTATAAAACCTAGTAGCCGTCGAGAAGAGGTCTTAAGCTTTTTAGACAATCCATTAAATGATTTATGTATTTCTCGGCCTAAAGAGCGTTTAAGCTGGGGAATTCCTTTACCATTTGCGCCAACGCATGTAACTTATGTTTGGTTTGACGCATTGATTAATTATATTAGTGCTGTAGGTGAGTTTGATGATAAAGGAATTTATCGAAGTTCTTGGTGGCCAGCAGATATTCACTTAATTGGAAAAGACATTCTTAGGCAGCATGCGATTTATTGGCCAATTATGTTACATGCTGCAGGTTTCTCTGACGAACAAATGCCAAAAACAGTTTTTGCTCATGGCTGGTGGTTGATTAATGAAGATAAAATGTCTAAGTCAAAAGGCAATGTGGTTAATCCAGTAGAGATGATAGATAAATTTGGTGTAGATGTCTATAGATATTTTTTATTAAGAGATGTACCCTTTGGCTTAGACGGAAATTTTTCAGAGAATTCAATTATTAAAAGATTTAATAGTGATTTAGCTAATGATTTAGGAAATCTTGTTTATAGAACGCTTACTATGGTTGAGAAATATTTTAATGGGAGTATTCCACAAGAAGCTATCGCAGTAAAAAATGAACAAGCCAATGCGATTGAAGCCAAAATAAGACTTGTTCGTTATGAATCTCCATGTAATTTAAAAGTTGGTCTTGAAGGTGAAGAAAATTTTAGCATAGTTTTGGTAAAAATTTGGGAAATTATCAATATGGCTAATAAATACGTAGAAGATACAAAGCCTTGGAATTTAGCAAAAGAAAATAAAATTGATGAATTAAAAGAGTTTATTTTACTTTTAGTAGATGTAATAAGGAATGTTGAACATGCGATACAACCATTTATGCCACAAGCAGCTCTTTCTATAAAAGAGCAATTTGGCCAAACGGAAATTAAAAAAGGCAATCCTTTATTCCCGCGAATAGAACTTAAAAAAAATTAAAAAATCATGTTTATTGATACTCATTGTCATTTAGATTTTCCGGATTTTGATAATGATGTTAATGATGTTATCGAGCGTTCAAGGAAAGAAGGAATTGATTTTATAATTAATGTTGGCTCCAGCATAAAAAATAGCCAGAATTCGCTAGATTTGGCAAAAAGATATGATTCTATTTATGCAAGCGTGGGTATTCATCCGCACGAGGCAAAAAAATTTAACCAAGAAGCTTTTGAGGTAATTAAAAATTTAGCAAAAGAGCCAAAAGTTATAGCAATTGGCGAAATCGGCCTAGATTATTATCGTAACCTTTCTCCTAAAATACAGCAACAAAATGTTTTTATAAAATTATTAGATTTTGCAATTCAAAAACAATTGCCGGTTATTTTACATAATCGAGAAGCTTCAGAGGATTTATTAAAAATTTTAAATCAATTTAAAAAACCTATCAAAGGTGTAGTACATTGCTTTTCAGAAAATAGAATTATTTTAGAAGAATTTTTAAGTTTGGGATTACATATCTCTTTTACTTGTAATATTACTTATAAAAAAGCGCAAAATCTAAGAGACTTAATACAGTTTGTGCCTTTAGGGAAACTCCTTTTAGAAACAGACGCGCCATTCTTGCCTCCAGAGGGTCTGCGCGGTAAAAGAAATGAGCCAATTTATGTAAAGAAGTTAGCCAAAGTTTTAGCAGAATTAAAAAATGTCTCAATAGAAGAAATTGCAAACGTTACTACTAATAATGCAAAAGAATTATTCAAATTAACATAATTCATGAAATCTCAAGTTGCTATTGTAAAATGCAGTAGTTATAATTTTAATTTAGTCGAAGAAAAAATAAGATTAGCCATATCTTTTTTAGGTGGCATAGAAAAATTTGTAAAGCCAAAATCAAAAGTTTTATTAAAGCCAAATTTACTTTTAGCAATTGAACCAGAAAAGGGCGTAACTACGCATCCAGCATTAATACGAGCAGTAATAAAAATTTTAAAAGAAATTAATTGCGATATTTATATTGGTGATAATCCTAGCGCCTGGGCAGGGCAACAAGATTTAGATTCGGTTTATGAAAAATCCGGCCTTAAAAAATTAGCCCAGGAATTAGATTTTAATTTAGTTGATTTTACAAAAGGTGTTTGGCATGGCAAATATTTAGTAACTAGATGGCTTAGCGAATGCGATTTAATAGTATCTTTACCAAAATTTAAAACGCATGATTTAATGATCTTAACGGGTGCGATTAAAAATATGTTTGGAATTATTCCTGGACTTAATAAGCCGAATTTGCATAAGCAACATTTGAAAAAAGATGATTTTGCAAAAATTTTAGTGGATGTATTTTCAATTAAAAAACCTTGTTTAAATATTGTTGATGGAATTGTAGGCATGGAAGGTGATGGCCCGGGAACATCAGGAACGCTGCGTAATTTTGGTTTAATTTTAGCAAGTTCCGATGCAGTGAGTTTAGATAGTGTTTTGGCTACAATTATGGGTTTAAAACCAGAAGTTATTCCTACTACGCTTGAGGCTTATCGTCGAGGATTAGGCCAAAAAAATTTAGAAAAAATAGAGATAATAGGAGAAAGTTTAAAAAAATGTGTGGTTTCTGATTTTAAATTGCCCGCTACATCAATTATAGAAAAAACACCACTTCCTATTTTAAAGATCTTTAAGAATTTGCTTAAATTTTGGCCAGCTGTAGATAAAAGTAAATGTATTTTATGCGGAGCTTGTGTTAAAATTTGCCCTAAGCAAGTCATTTCTATTAAAAAAAATGTAATAAAAATAGATTACCAAGGTTGTATTTCTTGTTTTTGTTGCGAGGAGGCATGTGCTTATTCGGCCATGAAAATTAAAAAAAGTTTTTTTGCTAAAATGTTGAGGTTGTAAATATGCATATTAAAACTATCGAGTGGCGTAATGATAAAATTAGAATTATTGATCAAACAAAATTACCTTTAAAATTAGCTTATTTAGATATTGAAGATATTAATTCACTAGTGAGCGCAATTAAACAATTGAAGGTAAGGGGAGCTCCGGCATTGGGTGCAAGTGCTGGTTTGGGTCTTTATTTAGGTCTTAAAAATTCAAAAGCAAAAAATTTTAGCGAATTTAAAAAGCATTTAGAAAAAGTTTCAAAATACATTGCATCTAGTCGGCCAACCGCACGTAATCTTTTTTGGGCCTTAGAGAGAATGAAAAAAATAGCTTATCAAAATTACCTAAGGCCTATTAAAGAGATTAAAAATATTTTATTAAAAGAAGCGCTAAACTTACTAGAAGAAGATCGAACTATTTGTCGTAAAATGGCAGAATTTGGAGAAAAATTAATTAAAAATGGTGACACGATTTTAACTATTTGTAACACTGGAATTTTAGCCACAGTTGATTATGGGACAGCTTTGGGGGTAATTTATAAAGCAAAAGAAAAAGGTAAAAAATTTAGAGTTTTTGCATGCGAGACCCGTCCGCTTTTACAAGGTGCGCGTCTAACTAGTTGGGAATTACTACAGAATAAAATTGATACAACACTCATTTGTGACAATATGGCTGCAAGCCTAATGCAAAAAGGTAAGATCGATATAATTTTTGTAGGCGCGGATAGAATCGCTTGTAATGGTGATACCGCAAATAAAATTGGCACTTATAATTTAGCAGTTTTAGCAAAATTTCACCGAATTCCTTTTTATGTAGTTGCTCCAACTAGCACTTTTGATTTAAGTATAAAAAATGGCCGCGGCATTCCTATTGAAGAGCGTTCTAATTTAGAAGTGATAGAAATAGCAAATAAATTTATTGCACCTAAAAATATTAAAGTTTATAATCCAGCATTTGATGTAACTCCTAACGAATTAATCACAGGCATTGTGACTGAAGTTGGAATTTTACGAAAGCCTTTTAAAAAATCAATTTTAAAATTAAAAAATGACTAGAATAAATGTTTTGGGAGAGTTTGGATTAATTAATAAATTAACTAAAAAAATAAAACTTGATAAAACTGTTTTTAAAGGTGTGGGTGACGATGCAGCAGTATTAAATTTTTCTAAAAATAAATATTTATTAGTAACTTCTGATATGCTTATTGAGGATGTGCATTTTCTTAAGGATGTAAAACCGTTTTATATCGGATATAAGGCTTTGGCTTGTTCTATTAGTGATATCGCGGCCATGGGTGGCTTGCCGCGCTACGCAGTTATTTCTATAGGTCTACCTCCTAATTTAGAACTTAAATTTGTTCAAGATATCTATAAAGGGATTCTAAGTTTAGCAAGTAAATTTAAAATAAATATTGTTGGAGGAGACACAAATAAGTCTGATAAGATTATTATCGATGTAAGTTTAATGGGTTTTGTAGAAAAAAATAATTTAGTTTTACGTTCGGGTGCAAAAAAGGGTGATTCGATATTTGTAAGTGGTACCTTAGGAGGCTCTATTTATGGTAAGCATTTAAAATTTATACCAAGAATAAAAGAATCAAGATGGCTGGTAATAAATTCCAAGCCTACTTCTATGATTGATATCTCTGATGGCCTTGTTTCTGATTTAGGCCATATTCTAGAACAAAGTAAAGTCGGTGCCGTAATCTATGAAAAATTATTACCCATTAATAAAAAAGCAAAATCGTTAAATGAAGTTTTATATATGGGCGAAGATTATGAATTATTATTTACAGCGGAACCGAAAAGTGCAAAAAAATTAATTAAATCAAAATCAAACTTTACAGAAATAGGTAAAGTTGTAGATGAATCTCGAGGTTTGTCGCTAATAGACAAAAATTGTCGAGAGGTTAAATTAAATCCTCATAAAGGATTTAGGCATTTTTAAATGTTAAAAATTATTTCCGATAGTCCAAAAGAAACTTCAAGCCTAGGCAAGAATTTAGCTAAATACCTTAAAAAAGGTTCCGTAGTTGCTTTATTCGGTAATTTAGGCGCAGGTAAAACTGTTTTGGTAAAAGGTATTGCGCAGGGATTAGGTTTTAATAAAAGATTTGTTTGTAGTCCGACATTTACTTTAATTAAAGAATACCTAACAAGAATACCTTTGTATCACTTTGATTTATA
>JBFMBJ010000064.1:0-6893 GCA_040755235.1 Candidatus Omnitrophota bacterium | reverse complement strand
CTGAAACCAAAGGTGCAAAACGCTCGATTCGTTTAGAGGTTAGTGGCGGTTTTCATAGTATTTTAATGCATGAAGCAAGTATCAGATTAGCTAAAGAGCTTACGCAGGTAAAAATTAGTGAGGCAAAAATACCAGTTATTTCTAATGTAGATGCAAGACCTACAAATTTAGCCGATGAAATTCGCGAGAAATTAGCCAAACAAGTGGAATCATCTGTGTTATGGGAAGATTCCGTGAGATTTATGATTAAAGAAGGCGTAAGCAAATTTTTTGAAATTGGTCCGGGAAAAATCTTAAAAGGTTTGATTAGAAAAATAGATCCCAATGTAGAGGTTATAACTATAGAAAAGATAGAGGATTTAGATAATCTTTAGAAAACAGATTACGGAGTACAGATTACAGAAATTATCTATTTTTTCTGTAATCTTTTATCTGTAGTCTCCCGAACAAAGGGAGGGTTTATGTCGTTAAAAGATAAAGTTGCTCTGATTACGGGTGGAGCTCGTGGAATAGGAAGAGAGATAGCTTTATATTTTGCCAAGGAAGGCGCTGATATCGCACTTTGCGATGTTAACGCTGATTTAGCAAACGAAACTCAAAAAGAGATTGAAAATTTAGGCAGGCGTGCCTTAGCCTTAGGCGTAGACGTTACTGATTTTAAAGCAGTTGAAGAAATGACCAACAAAATTCTTGACAAATTTTCAAAGATTGATATATTAATTAACAACGCAGGTATCACCAGAGATGGCTTAATTTTAAGGATGACTTCTGAGCAGTGGGACCAAGTTTTAGATGTAAATCTCAAAGGTACATTTAATGCAACAAAGGCTGTCTCTAAAGTAATGATTAAACAGAAGCAAGGAAAAATTATTAGTATTGCTTCGATCATTGGCATAATAGGAAATTACGGACAAGCAAATTACGCTGCTTCTAAAGCGGGTATTATTGCTTTGACCAAATCTTGTGCAAAAGAATTAGGCAGTCGCAATATCCAGGTAAATGCTGTTGCGCCCGGTTTTATCAAGACTGATATGACGGATAAGCTGCCTAGTGATATTAAGGAAAAAATGCTAGCGCAAATTCCTTTAGCAAGATTCGGCGAACCAGTTGAAGTGGCAAAAGTTTGTTCGTTTTTGGCAAGTTCAGATTCGGATTATATCACGGGACAGACTATAGTTATTGATGGTGGTATGGTGATGGTATAGCCCACTACAAATTTTAGGTGGATTCAATTCGCCCCCGCTGCTTCGCTTTGCTTCGCAAAGCGACGGGGGTTCATTGAAAAAAGGAGGAAAAGAATGGGTGTTGCAGATAAAGTTAGATCTATCATAGCAGAACAACTCGGTGTAAAATTGGAAGAGGTTAAGCCAGAAGCATCTTTTATTGATGATTTAGGAGCAGACTCTCTGGATACAGTTGAGTTAGTAATGGCTTTAGAAGAGGAATTTAGTATTGAGATTCCCGATGAGGATGCCGAAAAAATGGCTACCGTACAAGATGCAATAAAATATATCGAACAAAAAGCACAAAAATAAGAAATTTTTGAAAATATATTGTAATTTCAATAAATAAATTAGCCCCGCCATTAACAGCGGGGCAAATTATTCTTAAGAAGGCAATTGAGAATTAACTCCCATAGAAATTTTAGATAACGGGGAAAAAGAGTAGATTATAACAATATTTATCCGCCATAAAACATCGGCGGATTAAATTCCGATAACAACTTATGTCGATATTAATCTCTATAAGTTGTATCGTCATTTAAGAAAGGATTTTTAACAGAGTGAATAAGGTTGTTGTAACGGGTTTGGGATTAGTTACTCCTGTAGGTAATGATGTTAGTTCTAGTTGGAAGGCTCTTATTGAAGGCCGTTCCGGAATAGGGCCGCTTACCACTTTTGACGCATCAGCTTTTGATTCACGTATTGCCGGTGAGGTAAAGAATTTCGATCCACTTTTATATATTTCAAAAAAAGAAACTAAGCGCATGGAAAAATTTGCTCAATATGCCGTTGCCTCAAGTGCGCAAGCAATCAAAGATAGTGCGCTTGATTTAGAAAAAGAAGACCGTAATCGAATTGGTGTTTTAATTGGTTCAGGCATTGGTAGTTTACATGTGGTGGAAGAAGAATTCAAAGTATATTTAGAAAAAGGGCCAAGCCGTTTGTCACCGTTTCTTATACCAACATTAATTGTTAATGAGGCAGCAGGGCAAGTGGCTATTACTTTTGGTCTTAAAGGACCTAATTCATGCGTGGCTACAGCCTGTGCTTCAGGAGCGCATGCAATAGGCGATGCCTTTCGGATAATTGAAAGAGGCGATGCAGATGTGATGGTAACAGGAGGGACAGAAAGTTGTATTACCTATTTGGGAGTTGGTGGTTTTTGTGCACTCAAGGCATTATCTTTATGTAATGACAAACCTCTTAAAGCAAGTAGGCCTTTTGATGCAAAGCGTGATGGATTTGTTATTGCAGAAGGTTCAGGAGTTGTGGTTCTAGAAAGTTTAGCCCATGCTAAAAAAAGAAATGCAAAAATTTATGCCGAGATTTGTGGCTATGGAATGAGCTGTGATGCATATCATATGACTGCTCCAGACCCAGAAGGAAATGGCGCAGCCCGTGCCATGCAACTTGCCATAAATGAAGCAAAAATAACTCCCGAGACAGTTGATTATATTAATGCACACGGGACCTCTACTTATTTAAATGATAAGATTGAAACTTTAGCTATAAAAAAAGTTTTTGGCTCGCATGCAAAGAAGCTAGCAGTAAGCTCAACAAAATCTATGACCGGCCATTTATTAGGAGCCGCAGGAGGTGTAGAATTTGTAATTAGTTGCTTAACGCTTAAAGAAGGAATAATCCCTCCAACTATCAACTACGAGTATCCGGATCCAGAATGCGATTTAGATTATGTCCCCAATAAAAGCCGCAAGGCAAATGTAAATTTTGTTTTATCAAATTCGTTGGGCTTTGGCGGTCATAATGCTAGCCTCTTGGTAAAGAAAATTTAAAAAATGCCCCATACGATTACCGAAAAAATTTTAGCCCTTCATGCCGGAAAAAAAGAAGTTTATCCCGGAGAATTTCTTTGGGCAAAAGTTGATTTAGCTTTGGGCAATGATATTACCAGTCCCCTTGCTATAGAAGAATTCCAAAAATCAGGCGCCAAGAAAGTTTTTGATGCCAATAAAATTGCGCTTGTCTGTGACCATTTTATTCCAGCCAAAGATGCCAGGAGTGCAAAAAATGCTAAAATTTTGCGTGACTTTGCAGCTAAACACAGAATAAAAAATTTTTATGATACAGGCCTAATGGGTGTAGAGCATGCACTCTTGCCAGAACTAGGTTTAGTGGTAAGTGGAAATTTAGTTATCGGTGCAGATTCGCATACCTGTACTTATGGAGCATTGGCTGTTTTTTCTACAGGCGTGGGTTCTACGGATTTAGCCATGGCTATGGTTACTGGGCGTGTCTGGCTTAGAGTCCCAAAGACAATAAAATTTATTTATAGAGGAAAGCTCAGTAAATGGGTTGGCGGAAAAGATCTAATTCTACATACAATTGCTGATATCGGAGTTGAAGGCGCCCATTATAAAGCAATGGAGTTTTGCGGTCCTGTGATTAAAAAATTACCGATGGATGATCGCTTTTCGATGTGCAATATGGCAATTGAAGCAGGCGGAAAATCTGGAATAATTGAACCGGACGAAATAACCTTTAGATATCTAAAAGAACACCAGAACACCAGAACACCAGAAAAAACTGGTGCGCAGGTGCGCAATTTAACGAGTGATAAAGATGCCAAATATTCACAAATTAAAGAATACGATGTTTCAAAATGGGATGTAGCTGTTGCTTGTCCACATTTACCTAGTAACGTAAAACCGATTCACGAGTTGAAAAATATAAAGCTCGATCAAGTAGTGATTGGTTCTTGTACTAACGGAAGAATTTCGGATTTAAGAATTGCAGCTGGAATTTTAAAAGGTAAAAAAGTTAATAGAACCACACGTACAATTATAATTCCGGCCACACAAAGAATTTATTTAGAAGCAGCTAAGCAAGGTTTATTAGAAATTTTTGTTAAAAGTGGAGCGGTAGTGTCGACACCAACTTGTGGTCCCTGTTTGGGAGGTCATTGCGGAGTTTTAACCGAAGGCGAAGTAAGCTTAGCTACCACAAACCGTAATTTTTTAGGCCGTATGGGCGATCCGAAGAGTTTTGTTTATTTAAGCAACCCTAGCGTTGCTGCGGCTTCAGCAATTAAAGGACGCATTGCGCATCCAGAGGAAGTTATATAAAATGAATAATTTGATTTTAAAAGGAAAGGTGTTTAAATTCGGTAACGATGTTAATACCGATGAAATTATTGCAGCCCGATATCTTAATTTAACAGACTCAAAAGAATTAGGCGCGCATTGCATGGAAACACTTGAGCCAGAATTTTCTAAAAAAGTATCCCCGGGCGATATAATTGTTGCAGGCAGGAATTTTGGCTGTGGTTCTTCCCGGGAGCATGCCCCAGTTGCTATCAAGGGCGTAGGTGTTTCTTGCGTAATCGCCCAAAGCTTTGCCAGAATTTTTTATCGTAATGCTTTGAACATAGGTCTTCCAATTTTAGAAGTAGAGGAGACCAATTCTATAAAAAATAATGACGAATTAGAAATAAATTTAGTAAAAGGCCAAGTAAAGAATATTACTCAAAATAAAATTTATCAATCTGAAGCCTTTCCAGAGTTTATGCAAGGTTTAATTAAAAAAAGTGGATTATCTAATTGGGTCAAAGATTTACCTAGAAAAGGGGGAAAGAAATGATTAAAAAAATAATCTCGAGTTCATTAATTGTTTTTTTTATTTTTAGTGTAAATATTTTTGCTTCAGAACCTTGGAATTTAAAATATACACAGATTATTTCTTCTAAATCCCACGCCACACCTATTACTGCAAATATTTTGGTAAAAGGTAAAAATGTTCGTATGGAAAGTAGTATGCAGGGCCAACCGGTAATAAATATTATTAAAGATGGAACAACGATGTATATTTATTATCCCTTGCAAAAAATGGCGATGATGACTACTGTCGATAAACAGGCGCAAGAGCAGCTTCCCGCAGCCGAAGATTATATGAATTATATGCAGAGATTTAATCCGAAAAAGATTAGTACAGAGATATATGATGGTAAAAATTGTGATGTTTACGAGTACCAAGACCTAGAACAAAAAGCAAAGGTAAAGGTATGGCTTTGGCAAGCTAAAAAATTTCCCTTAAAAACAATTATAACTACCAGTGATGATGTAATAACAAGTGAATCAAAAAATGTAGAAACCAATGTCGTAATAAGTAATGATATGTTTGAATTACCTCCTGGAACAAAAATTAATAATATGCAAGATATGATGAAACATTCAGTTGGTGGAGAATAAAATGTATAAAATTGCAGTTATACCCGGAGACGGGACTGGTCCAGAAGTTGTTCGAGAAGGCCTGAAGGTTTTAGAGGTAATTTCTAAGTTAGAAAATTTTAAATACGAATTAACTAATTATGATTTTGGCGGGGAGCGTTACTTAAAAACCGGCGAAACACTCCCTGTATCTAGCATAAAAGAATTGAAAAGCATGTCGGCGATTTTTTTAGGTGCGATTGGCCATCCAGATGTAAAACCCGGAATTCTAGAACAAGGGATTTTATTAAATCTTCGTTTTAGCCTTGATCAATATATAAATTTACGACCAGTAAAACTTTATGATGAAAGATTCTGTCCTTTAAAAGATAAAAAGCCCCAGGATATTGATTTTGTGGTGGTGCGAGAAAATTCAGAAGGCCTTTATAAAGGAATGGGAGAATTCCAAAATAAAGGAAAATCTGATGAAGTCGCAATTCAAGTTTCTTACAATACTCGTAAGGGTGTAGAGCGATGTCTTCGCTATGCCTTTAGTTATACCCAAAAGCGCAATAAAGATAAAAAATTAACTCTTTGTGGAAAAACTAATGTTTTAACTTATGCTTGGGATCTTTGGCAGAGGACTTTTAATGAATTAGCCCAAAATTACCCAGATATAAAAACTGATTATGCGCATGTGGATGCAACTACAATGTGGTTTGTAAAAAATCCAGAATGGTTTGATGTAATTGTTACGGACAATATGTTTGGAGATATTATTACAGACTTAGGTGCAATGATTCAGGGTGGTATGGGAATTGCTGCAGGAGGAAATATCAATCCTGAAGGCGTGTCAATGTTTGAACCAATTGGTGGTTCTGCGCCAAAATACACAGGGCAAAATGTTATTAATCCAATGGCTGCAATTTGTGCGCTAGGTATGATGCTTGAAAATTTAGGAGAGGTAAAAGCTGCAAAAAGAGTAGAGGATGCAGTAATTAAAGTTGTCACCCAAAAATTAAAATCTCTTGCTGCAGGGCGTATGGGTTATTCAACAACCGAAGTCGGTGATTTAGTAGCTAAAAATTTATGAAAAAAATAGCTTTTGTAATTTTTATTTTTTTGATTTTATTTTGCAATAATTTATTTGCAAAAACAATAGTTTCTTCCTTGGAAAGGTTAACTAAAGAAAGCGATTTAATTGTCGTTGGTAAAACTTTAAGTATTAAGGAAGATGCTTGGTTTGACAAAGACAAGTTTCCCGGAAGTGTGGCAGAAATAGAAGTCGAAAAAGTTATTAAAGGAAAAATAGATTCTAAGAAAAATAAAATTTATATAAGATACGCCGGTACTTCAAAATGTTGGGTAGAAGATCAACCAGAATTTTGCCCTAACACAAAAAGCATATTATTTTTAAGAAAAAGAAGTGATTCTATATATAACACCGTAGGTTTATTTTCTGGAGCAGTGCGGATCGATGAGAATAAGGTTTATGTTTGGGATAGTG
>JBFMBJ010000063.1:0-6955 GCA_040755235.1 Candidatus Omnitrophota bacterium | reverse complement strand
AAAAATATTTTTTATCAAGAAAATTTAAAACTTCCTAAAGCAAAAAATATAGAATTTTTGGATTTAAAAAATCTCCCCAAAAAAATCCCAATCGCTAAAATTAATAGTTTCTCTGGTAAGGCATCTGTGGAATATCTTGATATCGCTGTCAAATTACTTAAAGATAAAATAATAGACTGCTTGGTAACCGCTCCTATCAATAAAGAAGCTGTTAAACGAGCTGGTTTTAGATATTCGGGACATACTGAATATTTAAAAGATAAATTTAATGCCAAACATATTGCAATGATGTTTGTGGCCAAAAATTTGCGCCTGAGTTTAGTTACAAGGCACATTCCATTAAAAGAAGTGCCTAGAAAAATCAATACAAAAAATATAGAAGAGGCAACAACCTTACTTTATCATGCTTTAAAGAAATCTTTTGGAATTAAAAATCCAAAAATTGCTATTTGCGCGTTAAATCCTCATGCCTCTGATAACGGGCTTTTAGGAAAAGAAGAGAACAGGGTTATTATCCCAGCTATTAAAAAGCTAAAATTAAAATTTAAAAATATTTCTGGTCCCCTGCCAGCAGATTCAGCTTTTAAAGAAGCAATAAAAAATAAAATAGACGGGCTTTTGTGTATGTATCACGATCAGGCAATGATTCCTATAAAACTTTATGCGCCAAAAGATGCGGTAAATATTACCCTGGGTCTTGATTTTGTACGTACCTCACCAGCCCATGGTACAGCTTTTAATATTGCTGGGTGTAATTGTGCAGATCCTTCGTCAATGATTGCTGCAATAAAACTCGCTATTCAATGTACGAAAAACCTCAAAAAAAATTAGGCCAGAATTTCTTGGTTGATAAAAATATCCAAGAAAAGATAATCGAATCTTGCGATTTGAAAAATACAGATGTTGTCTTAGAAATAGGAGCGGGTAATGCTGAATTAACACGCCATTTAGAAAAAAAAGTAAAAAAAGTTATAGCTTTAGAAATTGATAAAAAATTATATTTTAGTTTAAAAGAAAATTTTGAAGCTTTTTCTAACATCCAAATTATAAATATAGATATTTTAAAATATAAAATTAAGCAAAAGGTAATTGTCGTTGGGAATCTTCCTTATTATATTTCAACTCCAATTATTGAACATTTGATTAAACAAAGAAAATTTGTCAAAGAAATTTTTATTACTATTCAAAAAGAACTAGCCGAACGTATTGTTGCTAGCCCCAATACAAAAGAATATTCTTCTTTTTCTTGTTTTGTGCAGTTTTATAATGAATGTAAGATTTTATTTCATATTAAAAGAAATTGTTTTTATCCTGTGCCTAAAGTAGATTCTAGCTTCTTAAGGTTAACCCCTCGGCTGTATCCTAAAAAAGTTAAGGATAAAGATTTGCTTTTTAAAATAATAAGAACAAGCTTCCAGAAACGTCGCAAAGTTTTAAAAAATACCCTGAAAGAACTAATTCCCCAAGAAACAATTCAAAACGCTTTAGCCAAATTGAATCTATCGCCTACAATCCGTCCAGAAAATCTTTCCTTGGATGATTTTATAGAGTTGAGCAATCTTATATATCATAACACATGAGCCTATCTAATTTTAGGTATATACAGAGTATAATTCTTTATTAAGAGATGTGCGGTTTAAAATTCGAAGCACGAAATCCGAAATCCTAAACAATGTTCAAATGTCCAAAATCCCAATGACCAAAACAAAAAGTTTTGAACATTTGAGAATTGGAAAATTCGGATTTAGTATATTTTCCACCTCGTAGGTGGGAAAATATCTTAGAAATAAAGAACCTAGTCGTTTTTGAATTGAATGACGATTTTAGTCAAAGCAGCTTGAATAAATGAGGGAATCTAAACACGAAAGTATTTAGAGAGCGAGTATGTCTGAGGCCGTCCTGGCGAGTAGCCGACGGCCGAGTTGCGCAGCTGCCGAATTTACGAAAGATCTTTGCGTTTCCGCCATAATACATCAGCGGATCCGCCTACGCTTTGTGGCGGGAAAAAATCGTCCCTGAAATGAAAAAATGAATAGGTTCTTTAATAACATACTTGTGAGTATAAAGAAGCGGTTGAGCTAAGCAATTTTTATTGACAATCGCGAATTTTATAAGTATAATTATAACTATCTGCAATTATTCAAGATTATTTTAGATTATAGCCTACCATGTTAAAACATAAAGACATCCTAACCGCAAAAGAACTTGCTGAATATTTAAATATTCATCCTTTTACCGTACATAAATTTGCCCGCGAAGGAAAAATTCCTGCTTTTAAAATTGGCACTGATTGGCGTTTTCATAAAAAATTAATCGATAAATGGATTAAACAAAATACTACTTATAATAAAAAGAAAATTTTATTTTCACAAGATGAGTCAATTTTTACGAAATAAAAAAATTTTAATTACTGCCGGCCCTACTTGGATAAATGTTGATAAAGTAAGAGTCTTAACGAGTATCTTTAGTGGAACGTTAGGTTGTGTTATTGCCCATGAAGCAAAGAAAGAGGGGGCAGAGGTTACGCTTTTATTAGGACCGGGCCAAAGACATTTAAAGCGAGATTATCTTACTGGCATACAAGTAAATTATTTTAAATATTTTAATGATTTATTTGATTTAGTTAAAAAAGAAGTTTCGACTAAAGAATACGATTGCATAATTCACTCGGCAAGTGTCAGCGATTACCAGTCCACAAAACCTGTTCAGGGAAAAATAAAATCTAACCAAAGAATAGTTACCTTAAAACTAAAACCCACGCCAAAAATAGTTAAATTAATGAAAAAATATGACCCTAAAATATTTTTAGTGCAGTTTAAATTAGAAATAGGTATCTCGGAAAAAGAATTAATCAAGCGTGCTTATAAAAGTTTATTGAAAAATAATTCCGATATTGTTGTAGCCAATGATTTAAATAATATAAAACTCACTCGTCACAAGGCCCTAATTATTGATAAAGAGAAAAATATCACTAAAGTTAAGACAAAAAAAGAACTGGCACATAAGCTGCTTGAGATGGTAAAATAGAAATACAAGATTTATCAAAAAAGGATTTTTCTATGCGATTAAATCGTCCCACTAAAATCATCGCATGCCTCGTAAGCTTTATTTATCTTTTTGTTTTTCTTTCACAGGATATAGCCTTAGCCAGGGATAATTCTGGTGTTTCTTCTAAGATTCAAAGACAATCTTCCAATACAAAGACCTCTACAAAGACTTCGGCAGATAAGCAATCTCAATCCAAATCTCAGGTTTCATCTACTATTAAAACATCTGCTCCGATTACATCCAAACTCCGGACTTCAACTATTACTAATACTATTGAAGGTGGTACTGTTGATATTCCTGATATTCCTGATATCCCTGACCAGCCAAAACCAAAAGATACAAGAGGGGGCAGTAGTGCTTTATCCGGTTCCTCCAAAGATTTTTCTAGTTTTGGCCTAATTCCTCCAGTGGAAGCAGATTTATTTTCCGGCAGGGCTAATATTGCTATTCCTTTAGAGGTTACTCCTGGCAGACGTAATATCCAGCCAAATTTAGCTTTAGTTAATATCGGAGCGCAAAACACCTGGTGCGGTGCAACCTGGAATTTAGAACTCGGCTCAATTGAACGTTCCACCAAAAGAGGTTTTCCTAAATACGACAATACCGACACATTTGTTTATAATACTGGCTCCTCCCAAATCGAACTTGTCCCTATCGCTGTAAATCTATATCAGGCAAAAATAGAAGAGGCCTTTTTAAAAATATATTTTAACGGCACTTCTTGGGAAATTACTGATAAAAGCGGTACCAAATATTATTTTGGCACTACGCTTAACTCCCGCCAAATTAATCCCAACAATAATCAGGTTTTTAAATGGTCCTTAGAAAAAGTCTCTGATCTTTATACCAATTATATGAACGTTACCTATACCCAAGACCAAAATGAACTTTATCCTCAGCGTATTGAATACACCGGTAACGAAACTACCTCTCTTAGCCCAACCTACAGCATTGACTTTATTTTAGAAAACCGTCCTGATACCATTAGCAGTTCCCGTCAAGGTTTTACTGTTACAACCGCCAAACGCCTCAAGCAAATTGACCTAAAATACAACAATTCCTTAGTCAAACGCTACGAGTTAAATTATACGATTAGTTCTAATTCCCAGCGTTCCTTAATACAAAGTATTACTCTTTTTGGTTCTGATGGTGTAACTACTTTGCCGGCAATTAACTTTGCCTACCAAAATGCAAATATTGCCTTAGGAAATTTAACCCTAGGTCTTTCGGGTTTAGGTGATAGCTCTTATACGCCTTTTACTGGAGATTTTAATGCTGATGGTTTTACGGATGTAGGAGCATATAGTTCAACTTTAGGTTGGGTGCAGTGTGCCATTAACGATAAAAATAATAATTTTATTACTCAACCGGGATTTTACGGTCCTGCTGGCTGTTCGCTTTTTTCCGGTGATTTTAATGGAGACACCCTTACCGATTTAGCTTTTCATAACGGTTACGGAACGATTAAGGTTTGTTTTAACAATGGTTTTGGTTTTGATCCAGCAATAAACTACGGCACAATTCCTACGGCTTCATACCATCAAGCCACTACTGGCGATTTTAACGGCGATGGCTTTACGGATTTTTGTCTTGCTCAAAATTATGCTGGTTGGGCAGGGCTAAGCTGGACAATTTGTTTAAATAATACCGTGGATGGATTTTTGCCGGGACAAGTCTGGCTTACAGGTTTTGGCGCAGCAGAAGCAGCCATGTTCGAAGGAGATTTTAATGCAGATGGCTTAACTGATATTGGAGTTTATCAATACGGAACCATGGATCATTTTATCGGCGACTGGTATATTGCTCTTAATTCCGGGAATAATACCTTTACTAACGCAGGCCGCTGGAAATCTAATTATGGTTCACCATACCATATTCCTTTAATCGGCGATTTTAACGGTGACGGCCTTACTGATATCGGAATATGTAATTATCTTAACGGTAGTTTTATTTTTGCGATTTCTGACGGGACAAAATTTGTCGATCAAGGTAGTTATTGGGGTTTTACCGGTACTGAGATTATCGGCGGCGATTTTAATGCCGACGGTAAAACTGATCTTATCCAACGTACACTTCCCCAGGGCAGTTCCAACTGGAATGTTACTAATTCCCAAGGACCAGTTGTTGATTTACTTAGTGAAGTTAATAATGGTTTAGGCGCAAGAACTACCATTACTTATCAGGCCTCAACTTTGTATGATAATACAGGTGAGGACGAGCTTTGCGATTTACCTTTTTCAGTGCAGACGGTTAAAACTATAACCTCCCAAGACGGCTTAGGAAATTCTTATGTTACGACTTATGAATTTAAAGGAGGTTCCTATAATCCACAAGAAAGAGAATTCCGCGGCTTTGGCGAAGCTAAGGCAATCGACGTCCAAGGCAACTATACTAAAAGCTATTTCCATCAGGATAATATTTTTAAAGGTCGTCCCTGGAAACAAGAGACTTACGACCACCAAAATCAGCTTTTGAGCCGCACTGAGAGTACCTGGTCAAATCAAGAACTTAACTCGGGTGTAAAGTATGTTTATTTGGCGCAAAAAGATGATTTTATTTTTGACGGCCAAGAAATCCCCAAACACACTCGCGCTACCTATACTTATGATAATTTTGGTAATCCTACACAAGTAACTTCTCTGGGAGACATCGGTGTCACTAATGATGAAAAAAGTGTCGTAAGCGAGTATCTACATAACCAAAACCTACATATTTTAGGCGTTCCCAAACGCGTGCTTACCAAAGATGCAAGCCAGAATACCCTATCTGAAAAATTACTCTTTTATGATAACTCCAATAATATAAATACAATTCCCATTCGTGCAGAGCTCTCTAAAGAACAACTGATTATCGTAAATAATCTGGCCTCGACTACTATTACGCCACAAAATAACTACCTTTATGATAACTTGGGTAATTTAATCCAGGCCCAAGATAGTTTAGGTCGTGTTACTACAACTAGCTATGATACTGTTTTAAAAATGTATCCCACAATAATTACCAATTCTCTCGGCCAGATTACCCAAAGCACTTATGACGCGTCTATTGCCAAGGTTTTAACCTCAACTGATCCAAATAACCAAACCACCACCAATGTTTATGATACCTTTGGCCGGCTGATTAAAGTTATTGGGCCAAATGACACGCTTGACAGTCCAGCTATTATTTACGAATACGATTTAACCAGCTGTCCGATAAAAGTTACTAAAAGAGTAAAGACTGCCTATAACCAATCACCCAACACCTATTTAACTACCTATCAATTTTACGATGGCTTAGGCCGCTTAATTGAAACCAAATCTCCTGCCGAAGATGAGTCCATTTTACATACGCCCCGGCAAATTATTAGCGACATTGTAAAATTTGACCAGCGTGGACAAGTAAGTGAAAAATATCTTCCTTATTTTGTGCCAGCATCTAGTAATTATGTTGCGCCCACTTTTCAAACCCCACATATTACTTTTGAATACGATGCCTTAGGCCGTAATACCCGGGTAATTAATGCAGATGGTTCATTTAGTCAAACCATTTATAACCAATGGACAATTACTAATATCGACGAAAATAATCACCAAATCACTAAACATTTAGATGCCTACGGAAAAATTATTCAAGTTCAGGAATTTAATCAAGGCCAAACCTACACCACTAACTACGCATACGATCCACAAGGTAATTTAATTCAAATTACGGACAATCAAAATAATATTACGCGTATCTGGTATGATTCAGCTGGACGTAAGATTAAGATGGATGATCCGGATATGGGTATTTGGCTTTATGAATATGATTTATTGGGAAATTTAACTAAACAAACTGACAACAAAGGCCAAGTTATTGAATTTACTTACGATAATTTAAATAGATTAGTCCAGAAGAGCGCCATTTTGCCTGGGCAAAATGGCGC
>JBFMBJ010000062.1:0-6977 GCA_040755235.1 Candidatus Omnitrophota bacterium | reverse complement strand
TTATAACCTTACATATGAAAGTTGCAGAGAAAGTCATAGATCCGATAGTTTATTTAAACGGATGGCGATAGATTTAGGGATTACTCCGCAAATGGTTAAACAGGCTTTTAAGATGTCAGGTTGGTAAGGAAGGAGTTTTCTACTTTGATAAAAAGGGAGCTGGTTTTACCTCTCAGCCGAGCTCTGAGATACCAGCGCGTGTTACCGAGGATTTTGAAACTCGGAACTTGCCTCAGCAGGAAGTTGGTTTTAGGGCAATTTCCAAACCCAATAAAAATAAGTCAGTTGGGGACGACCGCATTCCGTCCATCCGGGCTTGCCGAAACAAGATCCATAGCTTCCGAAGAAGCTCCCCTGCCAGAGAGCGGATTTTCTGCTCTTCCAGCTGACACTAAAAGTGTGCCACAAGAAGAGGAAATTGTCAAAATAATATTTGAATTTAATTGTTAATTGGTAGTATTAGAGAGATTATGGGAAATTAAAAAGATTTTATGGAAAAAAGGTTTTTAGGAATAGTAGAATTATCACAATATTTAGGCCTGACTAAAGGCAGTCTCTATGTCTGGGTTTGTCATAAAAGAATTCCTTATTTAAAGATTGGTAAACTAATAAAATTTGATATAATAGAAATAGAGAAATGGCTTAAAGACAAAAGGGTAAAAGAATTATGTTGACATATGTAATACATTGTAATACAATAAAGGAGAGCTAATGGAGAAATATAAAATCGTCAGTATAAGAATGAAGCAAGAAGAGAACAAGTTACTTAAAACAGACGCTAAAAAGCAAGACAGAAGCGTGAGTAATTTACTTTTATGGTGTTGGAAACAATGGAGAAAGAGGAAATGAGAAGAATTGTATTTTTAGTTTTTCTTTTATTGTTTATTACAGGGTGTAATTATTTAAGGACTTTCCCGCTATATTCAGAAGTTCGTGTTGAACATCCAGAAAATATCCTACTTTTCAATGATTACTTCGCAAATTTAATGGAAAAAAGCATAAAAGAAAATAGGCTAGACTTACATAGTGTAAAAATATATTCTAAATTAAAAGAAAGAATACTTAATTATCTTTCCCAGAAAAAAGATATTAATGAAAATATTATACTTGCTTTAAAAGAATTTAAAGTTATTAGGGGTATGAATACAAGCGAAGTCGCTTTAGTTCTTGGCAAGCCAACAAAGAAAATAGAACTAGACAATAATAATGAATCTTGGATTTATTTAGGAGATAGGTCAGGGGTAGAAGAATGGGATTGGTATTATAAGTGGGGAAAAGCGATATTTCAAAATGGTATTTTGACCGACATTGAAATACAAACCATAGATATTTATAAATAATTGTATGGGAATTTATCTTAAAAAAGGTAATTGGTTTATAGATTATAGAGCTAATGGCCGAAGGAAAAGAGAAAAAGTTGGGCCAAGCAAGGTATTGGCTGAAACTATCTTTAAAAAAAGAAAAGTTCAAATAGCCGAGAATAAATTTCTTGATATTAAGAAAGAACAAAAAGTTAAATTTGAAGATTTCTCCGAAGAATATTTATCCCTTCATTCCAAACTTAAAAAATCATATTATACAGATGTTAAAATTGTAAATTTACTTAAGAAATTCTTTGGTGGTAAATATTTATATGAAATAACTTCTTTAGATGTTGAGAAGTTTAAGTCAATGCGAGCAAAAGAAGTTAGTCCAGCTACTGTTAATAGAGCATTGGCGGTTTTAAAATCAATGTTTAATAGAGCCATTGTTTGGAATAAGGCAAATTATAATCCTTGTAAAGCAGTTAAGTTATTTAAAGAAAATAATCAAAGATTGCGCTATCTTGAAAAAGAAGAAGTGATAAAATTATTGGCAAGTTGTAGAGGACATCTTAAGCCAATAGCTATACTTGCTTTAAATACAGGAATGAGAAAAAGTGAAATTCTTAATCTTAAGTGGCAAGATATTGATTTTAAGCGGAATATAATTTGTCTACTTGATACTAAGAACGGTGAAAAAAGACAAGTTCCTATGAATGAGCAGGCCAAGACTGCGCTAATAAGGGTTAAAAAACATCCCGAAAGTCCGTATATCTTCTGCAATAAAGACGGCAAACCATACGGAGATATCAAGAAATCATTCTTTACAGCACTTAAAAAAGCAGGTATAATTAATTTTCACTTCCACGATTTAAGGCATACATTTGCTTCTCATTTGGTAATGTCTGGGGTGGATTTAAACACAGTTAGAGAGCTTTTAGGGCATAAATCCCTTGAAATGACTCTTCGGTATAGCCATTTATCGCCTGACCATAAGAAGCGCGCAGTAGACATTTTAGGCAGACGAATGGACACTTTTTGGACACCAACGGCTATATTCGATAAGACTGATAAAATAGCTGTTTTGCAACTTATTGAAAATAAATCCGTTACAATCTAAGGGCCATTAGCTCAATTGGCAGAGCAGGACACTCTTAATGTCAAGGTTGCTGGTTCAATTCCAGCATGGCCCACAAAAATTATGCCAAAATATAAACTTATAAGTCATACTGCAGATATGGGCTTAGAAATATTTGGCAAAAATTACAAAGAACTTTTTACAAATGCTGCCTTTGGTTTTTCTAGCCTTATTACAGATTTAAAGAAAATAAAGCCTGTCAAAATACATAAAATTAATCTTAAAGCGCAAAATATAGAAGAGCTTTTTCTAAATTGGCTAAGAGAGCTTATTTTTCTTTATAGTGCAAAACAATTAATTTTTAAAAAATTTTCCTTTGTAAAATTAAATCAAATAATGCTAGAATCAATTGCCTTTGGAGAGAAAATTGATTTAGCACGACATGCAATAAAAATTGATATAAAAGCTGTTACTTATCATCAATTCAAAATAGAAAAAAATAAATCTGGCTTAAAGGCAACTGTGATTTTTGATGTTTGAATCGTAGATTACGCAGATTAGGAGATAATTCATGTCTGAAGTTTGGCAGTTAGAAAAAATCGATGAATATCGCTATCGTATTCCTAAAAGTTATAAACCAGGAATGCGCGTTCCAGGTATTATTTATGCAAGTCAAAATTTATTAAAAGATATTTATCATGATAAAGCCTTAGAGCAAGTGGCAAATGTAGCATTTTTACCCGGAATAATAGAGGCGTCTTTTGCTATGCCGGATATTCATTGGGGCTATGGTTTTTGTATTGGAGGAGTAGCAGCAACAGATATTGATGGAGGTGGAGTAATTTCTCCGGGCGGTGTAGGTTACGACATAAATTGTGGTGTACGGCTTATACGTACAAATTTAACTCATCAAGAGATCAAAGATAAATTAAAAGATTTAATTTATGCGTTATTTAATGATGTTCCAGCAGGTGTAGGTTCAGAAGGCGAGATTAGAGTAACTCAACGAGAAGAAAAAGAAATTCTCGTTAAAGGAAGCCAGTGGGCTGTAGAGAATGGTTATGGCACAAACGCAGATTTAGAAGCAACTGAAGAAAATGGCGCAATAGCTGGTGCAGATCCGGATAATGTTTCGAAGAGGGCTTACGAAAGAGGAAAGGCACAATCCGGAACATTGGGTTCAGGGAATCACTTTTTAGAAGTGCAACTAGTTGAGCAAATCTACGAAGAAGAAATTGCAGAAGAATTTGGAATTTTTAAAGATCAAGTTGTAGTGATGATTCATTCGGGTTCGCGTGGTTTGGGTTATCAAATTTGCGATGATTATGTTAAAGGAATGGTTAAGTGTTTAGAAAAATATAAAATTAATGTGTCAGATAGACAACTTGCTTGCGCTCCAGTAGATTCATTGGAAGGAAAAGCTTATATTTCAGCAATGCGCGCTGCAGCTAACTATGCCTGGGCAAACAGGCAATGCCTGATGCATCTAACTCGGGGGTGTTTTGAAAAAGTATTTAATAAATCTTGGACGAAATTGGGGATGAATTTAATTTATGATGTGGCGCATAATATCGCAAAAATAGAAAAATATAATATTAATGGTCGAGAAAAAAAATTATGTGTGCATAGAAAAGGTGCGACACGTGCTTTTGGTCCGGGACATCCGGAATTACCAGATAAATTTAAAAAAACAGGCCAACCGGTAATAATTCCGGGTGATATGGGTAGAAACTCTTATCTCCTCGTCGGGACAAAAAAGGCAGAGGAGACATTTTATTCTACTTGTCATGGCGCAGGACGAGTTAAGTCACGAGCTGCTGCCACAAAATCAATAAATTTTAATGTTTTGTTGAAGGATTTAGAAAGTAAGGGTATAATTGTTAAAGCCTCGGGCCGTGGAACAATAGTAGAAGAAGCACCTCAGGCTTATAAAGATGTTAATGAAGTAGTGAATGTGGTGCATAATGCAGGGATTTCTAAAAAAGTTTGTCGCATGAGGCCTTTAGGGGTAGTTAAAGGATAGTTTAAAAGTCTAAAAGTTTAAAGGTTAAAAAATGCTAGACATAAAATTTATTCGAGAAAATCTAAATTTAGTAAAACAATCAATTAAGAATCGCAATTTAAAATTGGATTTAG
Organism: Candidatus Omnitrophota bacterium; assembly: GCA_040755235.1. Classification (GTDB taxonomy): domain Bacteria; phylum Omnitrophota; class Gorgyraeia; order Gygaellales; family JBFMBJ01; genus JBFMBJ01. The sequence continues at coordinate 2,462 of JBFMBJ010000062.1, read as the reverse complement.
ACAATTTTATTAAAATTGATGATAGTCGACGTAAAATTTTGGCAGAATTAGAAGAATTACGTAGTAAAAAAAATAAAGCCAATGATGAAATTACCCAACTTTTAAAAGAAAAAAAAAGTGCGTTGCCAAGAATTACCTCAATGAAAGAAATCGCAAAAAAAATAGATAAATTAGAAGAGAGTTTAAGAGAAGAAGAAAACCAATTAAGCGAAATATTATTCACTATCCCCAATATACCACATACTTCTGTACCGGTTGGTGATGTATCTAAAAATACTGTTGTGCGTACATGGGGCGAGGTGCATAAATTTGATTTTAGGCCACAAACGCATATAGATTTGGCGCAAAATTTAGATATTATTGATTTTAACCGTGCTACTAAAATCACGGGTTCGAATTTCATTCTTTATAAAGGCCTAGGAGCAAAACTCGAGAGGGCTTTAATTAACTTTATGTTAGACTTGCATACTAAAAAACACGGTTACACTGAAATTTTCCCGCCATTTTTGGTAAATCGAGCTTCTATGACTGGTACAGGTCAATTGCCAAAATTAGAAGAGGATATGTATCATTTGAAAGAAGATGGCTTATTCCTTATACCTACTGCAGAAGTTCCGGTAACAAATATCTTTCGCGATGAAATATTAGATGAAGAAAACTTACCCATTTATTACACTGCCTATACTGCTTGTTTTAGAAGAGAAGCGGGTTCCTATGGAAAAGATACAAAAGGTTTAATTCGCGTGCATCAATTCGATAAGGTAGAATTAGTAAAATTCGTAAAGCCAGAAAATTCCTACGAGGAGCTAGAAAAATTAGTTAAAGACGCAGAGGAGGTTTTGCAACTTTTAGGGCTTAGTTATCGCGTATCTGCATTATCCACGCAAGATATCAGTTTTTCTGCCAGTAAATGCTATGATTTAGAAGCCTATGCGCCGGGAATTGATAAATGGCTTGAAGTTTCAAGTTGCAGTAATTTTAGTGATTTTCAAGCCAGACGCGCAAATATCAAATTTCGAAGAAAAGATACAAAAAAAGTCGATTTTGTGCATACCTTAAATGGTTCGGGCATTGCTTTAGCGCGCACAGTAATTTGTATTTTGGAAAATTACCAGCAAAAAGACGGCTCAATTATCATCCCAGAGGTTTTAAGGCCATATCTAGATCACGAAGAAAGGATTGGTTAGGCGATGGATAAAGTTTTGGGAGTAATAAAATTTATTGTTGGAATTTTGTTATTACCAATAGTAATTGGAATAACTTTTGGTTTTTATAAAGAAATTAGTATTTTAGAAAAAACCCATCTAGTTTATTTTATCACAGGAATTATTACTTATTTAGTTATACATTTATTTGTATGGGAGCCGCAATTTTTGTATAAAAAGGGCCAACACATTTTAGAGATTCTTTTTGGTTTCTTTGCGCCTCTTGTAAAAATAGCGCCTTACTTATTGCCGATTTATACAATATTATCATTTATCATTTATTTTATTTTAGTTCTTTTTATTAAAAGTCCAATATTATTAGATATCTTTATGTTTTTATTCGGATTTACTTTAATTTTGCATATTAAATTTACTTCTGATGATTTAAAGGCAAAAGAATCGTTCCTAAAGTCAGATTATATATTTGGTTTTAGCCTGATTTATATTTTAAATATAATCTTAGTTAGTCTCTTTATTAGTGTAGTAATAAAAGAATTTTCTATTCCTAATTTCTTCAAGGAATCCTTCCAGTTAACCAAATCAATAATTTCGTACATATTTAGTCAGCTTTTTTAATTCATTGTAATTATTTGGCTAAAGATTGACAGCGTTTTTTTATAATGGTATGATTTTGTCTTGGAGGCGTCGCATAGCGGTTGAGTGCACCGGTCTTGAAAACCGGAATGGTCATACGGCCATCGAAGGTTCGAATCCTTCCGCCTCCGAATGAAATGAGGAGAGGAGCAAGCAAACTGCTTTGCTTGCGTAAGGATGAGAAAGTCGCAGCGATGTGCGAGTTTGCCGAAGGTAAGGCGAGCACCGCGAGACGGGGTCGCAAGCGTCGAGCGTCAGCGAGACGACTTGTGACTGAATCATTCCGCCTCCGCCAGTTGGGAATAATTTATAAATTCTGTACTAAGTTGGAAGGATGGGAGAGTGGTTGAATCCAGACGCCTCGAAAGCGTCCAGGCTGAAAGGCCTCGCAGGTTCGAATCCTGCTCCTTCCGCCATTTTACAATTTCAGCGTTTTTGAGGGTTGTTGCCTCGCCCTCGCTTCGCTCGGGCTCGGCTTCCGCCGTGATTTTGAAGGGAAATTTGAAATCCAAAAACAATTTCTGCCCGCTCAAACGAAAGTTCGAACCAATCTTTTTTAGAAAATCCCGACCCTGTTCGGGATTTTCTTGCAAAGCGATAATTTCGGCTTGTTTTACGGTATTTATGAATCGGGCGGCGAGTTCGAACCGATTATTGCTTTTT
>JBFMBJ010000061.1:0-7006 GCA_040755235.1 Candidatus Omnitrophota bacterium | reverse complement strand
GTTCTATTCTAATCGGGTATTCAAATGTTGTTGGCCAGATATCAATAATGCTACCCCGCTTAGAAAAATCCCCTTCTTCCGATATTCTTTCCTGCCTAATATAAGAAATATCTAATAAAGTGGCCAATAAATTATCCAGATCAATAATTTGATCTTTATAGATCTTTAAAGATTTAAACATTTTAAATACGGATTACGCACCTGCCTACCGGCAGGCAGGAATTTAAAAAATGCGGGTTACAGTCACCCCGTTAGAAATCAAAGATTTTCTAACGGGGCAGGGATTTTTAAAAAATATTATCTGTTTTTCTGCCAAGCTAAAACTAAAGGCGAGGCAATATAGACCGTAGAATAAACGCCTGAAATAAAACCAACTAAAAGACAGAAACTAAAATTATTTAATACCTCTCCGCCGAATAAGAAGATAGAGGCTACTGCCAATAGGGTAACCCCAGATGTTAAAATTGTCCTGCCTAAAGTCTGATTTACGCTTAAATTAATTAATTCTTTAAGAGAAAGTTTACGCATTAGCCGAGTGTTTTCTCTTACGCGGTCATAAATAACAATTGTATCATTAATAGAATAACCTGCTATTGTTAAGAGTGCTGTAACAATTAAAAGATCAATTTGGCGGCCAGCCAAAACTAAAATCCCTGCGGCAACCAAAATATCGTGGAAAATTGCTAATACACCGGCGATAGCAAAATTAATATGTTTAAATCTAAACGCGACATAAACAAGTATACTAATCAATGCCCAAAAAATAGCCCATTTTGCTTTTGAACGTAAATGGCTTCCGGCAACCGGACCAACTTTTTCTATTCGTAAAACTTGAAATTTATTATTAGGGAATTTTTGTTCAAAGCTTTTCTGCACAACATCTGCCGTATCCGAACTAGTTCTAATAATTACTACTTTAGAATTTTCTTTAACTTGTTGAATGGAAGCTTCGTTAAGACCGAGTTCGCTAAGACCAGCGCGAATATCTCCTATCGGTATGGATTTAGTAAATTCGTACTCTTGAAGCTGTCCGCCACTAAAATCAATTCCATACACAGCTTTACCCTTTACAAAAAACCCAATAATACCGGCAATAATGACTAGAATTGAAAGCGCATAACAGATTCTTCTCTTACCAATAAAGTCAATTTTGGTTTCTTTGATTAATTGAAGCATCGGCAAATTCTTAAAAGACTTATTCATCAATAATAATTCAAAAATTACACGTGTTACCACGATTGCGGTAAACATGCTAGCTACTAAGCCGATAGTTAAAGTAACAGCAAAGCCTCTAATCGGACCTGTGCCAAATTGAAATAATATAAAAGCGGCAATTAAGGTAGTAAGATTTGAATCAAATATCGCACTAAATGCTTTTGCATAACCAGCACTGATTGCATTACGTAGCGGCTTACCTAGTTTTAATTCTTCGCGAATTCTTTCATTAATTAAGACATTTGCATCTACCGCCATACCTAAAGTTAAAACTATACCCGCGATACCAGGTAAAGTTAATGTTGCATGAAACATGCCCATGCCTGCTAAGATCATTAAGAAGTTTAAGATTAAAGCGATATCAGCAACAAAACCGGCCAAAAGATAATATAAAATCATAAAACCAAAAACTAAACAACTTCCAATGATAGTAGCTTTAATTCCGGTTTTAATTGAATCTTGCCCTAATAAAGGCCCGACGGTTCGCTCTTCTTCTACATACATTGGAGCAGGCAAAGCACCAACACGTAAAACTATAGCTAAATCCTGAGCCTCTTCAGGAGAAAATCTGCCAGTAATTACTGCTTGCCCCGAAGGAATAGCTTCATTGATACGCGGTGCAGACTGCACTTTTCCATCTAAAACAATAGCTAAGCGCCTGCCTACATTTGCCGCTGTAACTTCGGCAAATTTCTTTGCACCAAGTGTGTTAAATTCCAAAGCAACTATTGATTGACCGAAATTACCCTGATCGAAACGCACCTCTGCAGTAATCAACGCATCCCCTGTTAAAGAAACAGTTTTTTCTACTAAAAGTGGTTCATTCTCTACATATTTTAATTCATAGCCATCTGGAATTGTCCCTGAAAGAGCTAGTTTTAAAGCTTCTGGGTCACTACTTACTAATTTAAATTCTAAGAGTGCAGTTTTACCAATCAGATCGATTGCACGTTTTCTATCAGTAATTCCTGGAAGTTGCACTACTATTTCATCTTCACCTTGACGCTGGATTAAGGGTTCTTTTACGCCAAATTCATCAATACGGTTTCGGATAACTTCTAAAGCGCGCTCCACGGCATCTTTTTTAGCCTCACTAGATAAATTTGAAGTATCTACGCGCATTAATAAATGCATCCCGCCTTGTAAATCTAACCCAAGGCTAATCCTTTTATCTAGAGGAAATGCGTACCAAAAGCTTAAAGCGATTACACCCAAAATTAATAATACTTTCCAAATTAACTTTTTTGACATCAAAAACCCTCCTCCATCATCAAGTTCTAAGTCCCAATATCTAAATCCTAAACAATATCAAAATTCAAATTTCAAAGTTATAAACTTATAGGTTTTGAATTTGTTTAGAGTTTAGAATTTTGAATTTAGGGCTTATTTTCAGTGTTTTCTTGCTTTATTACCCTGGCCACTGCAGATTTATCTATTTCCATTTTTACGTTTTCATCTATACGAACCACAAAAGTTTTGTCTTTAACATTAACAATTACTCCATGGACCCCGCCAATAGTAACGACTTCATCATTTTTCTTTAAATTATTAAGCATATCGCGATGTTGTTTTTCCATTTTCTTCTGAGGGCGAATCAAAACAAAATAAAAGATGAAAAATATAAACAACATTGGCATTATAAAACTTACTAAGGGATTTGCTGTTTGTGTTGGCATTTTATTTCTCCTTTTTTAATGAGCATGTGATTTATGGAATGTTGATGAACATAAATCACTGTGTGAATTAAATCCGCCAACGATTTGTGGTGGATTAGATTTATTTAACTTTTTTTAACAAAGACCTGACTGTATCTGAGAGCTTTGCCCCATTTTTTACCCAATGCGCAATCCTTTCTTTTTTTAAAGAAATTAAAATTGGGTTTTTTCTGGGATCGTAATAACCTAATTCTTCTAAGAATAAACTATCTCTGCCTTCTCTTTTATCACAAGCTACAACTCTCCAATGCAATCTTTTTTTAGAAGATTTTCCTGGTCGTGTTAATCTAATCATTACTGACATGCTTTTCTCCTCTTTTAATATCCGTCTTCCGTCGTTCGTCGACCGTATACCGAATTAAAACGGAATACGGTATACAAAATACAGATTATGATGTTTTTATCGTTTCTATCAAAGCCTTAGCTTTATTAACTGTTTCAAAATATTCTCTTCGAGGGTCAGAATCTGCAACTATTCCTGCTCCTGCCTGAACATAGGCAATATTTTTTTTCATCACAATTGTTCTGATTGTAATACAGGTATCTAAATTTCCTGAAAAATCAAAATAGCCCACTGCCCCTGCATAAGGCCCACGTTTAATGTTTTCCAATTCATCAATAATTTCCATCGCGCGAATTTTCGGGCTACCTGAAACCGTTCCTGCCGGAAAAGCAGCTCTCAAAGCATCAAAGGAACACTTGCCTTTTCTCAACTGCCCTTGCACTTCGCTTACTATATGCATAACATGTGAATAATTTTCCACATTCATAAATTCTGTTAATTTAACTGAGCCAAACTTAGAAACCCTACCCAAATCATTTCTTCCTAAATCAACTAACATTAGATGCTCGGCTTTTTCCTTCTTATCATTAAGTAATTCTTTTTTTAAGACTTGGTCTTCTAATTCATTTTTACCGCGCGGCCTGGTGCCAGCAATAGGCCTGGTAGAAACAACATTGTTTTCGCAACGCAGTAATAACTCTGGAGACGAACCTATTAAAATTGTTTCTTTAAATTTTAAAAAATACATGTATGGCGAGGGATTTAAAGAGCGCAGGTTTCTATATAAACTAAACGCATCTGTATTTGTTTTGACTTTGAAACGCTGAGACAATACCACTTGAATTATATCGCCATGACGAATATATTCCTTTGCTTTTTTAACTATTTTTTTAAAATTTGTATAACTAAAATTAGATTCTATCTTTTGACTTGATTTCTCTCTTTTAGCTCTTTCTTTAATTTTAATAGAAGTTTTCAATTTCTTTTCTAGATAACTAATATTCTTAACGGCTTTATTATAGTAAGAATCTAAATTTTTTACATTTTTTGGTAAAATTACATTAGAGATTATTTTTATTTTATGATTCACGTGATCAAATGCTACTACATTATTTGAAAGCATAAAAACCATATCGGGCAAGTCTAAGTCGTCTGGATTTTTGTCTGGTAATCTTTCAAAGAATCTAACTATATCATAACCGATATAACCCACAAACCCACCGCAAAATCTAGGTAAGGCTTGTAAGTGTGCAAATTTATACTTAGATATTATTTTCTTAATTTCTTCCAAAGGATCGCTATCAGTAATAAATTTTTTGGTTTTATTTCCTTCTATAATCTCTATGACTCTATCTTTACTTTTAAAAATTAAAGTTGGACGAGTACTTAAAAAAGAAAATCTAGCGATTTTTTCTTGACCCTCAACTGATTCCAACAAATATGAATAAGAGCCTTCTTCTATTTTTAAGAAACTAGAAACCGGGGTCTCTAAATCCGCTAAAATTTCCTTATAAACCGGAATAACATTAGCCTTTTTTGCTAGCTTTATAAAATCTTTTTTTATTGGAAAAATATCCATCACCCCGTTAGAAATCTTCTTCATCTTTAACCTTTTTTATAGCAATATAGCTCCAGTCCTCGCTAGACAAATTTCTAACGGGGATCATTTTATTTTTCTAAAGAAACAGGATAAATTTTGTGTATGACAAGCAGGACCCATTTGGCGTACCTTAATTAATAACGCATCCAAATCACAATCGTAATAAATATTTTTTACAAATTGAAAATGCCCAGAAGTTTCACCCTTGATCCAATAGGTTTTTCTAGAGCGTGACCAAAAACAAGTCTTACCGAACTTTATAGTTCTCTTAAGAGACTCTTTATTCATATAAGCTAACATTAAAACTTGTTTTGTTTTATAATCCTGAATAATCACGGGGATTAACCCATTTTTATCAAATTTTAACTCTGCGATTTTAAATTTTGTTTTCAACATAATATCAGTTCCTTATAGAAATACCTTTTTTAGATAAATATTTTTTTACTTGTTTAATCGTTAACTCTTTATAATGAAATAATGATGCTGCCAATGCCGCATCTGCACCTGCTTTATCAAATACTTCGTAAAAATGCCCCAAAGTCCCCGCTCCCCCAGAAGCAATTACTGGAATATTAATCAGCCTCGTAATTTTTTTTGTTAATTCTAAATCGTAGCCGAGCTTTGTTCCATCAAAATCCATACTGGTTAAAAGTATTTCCCCTGCGCCTAAAGTTTCTGCTTTTTTTGCCCAAGCTAAAGCATCTAAATCAACTGGTGTACGGCCACCGTTAATATAAACTTGCCAACTACGATTAGATTTTTTTGCATCAATAGCAACAACTATGCATTGGCTTCCAAAACGCTTACTTGCATCTTTTATTAATTGCGGATTTTTGACTGCTGCAGTATTAATAGAAACCTTATCTGCACCAGCACAAAGTAAATCTCGGATATCTTCCATGTCTCTTATCCCGCCACCTACCGTAAAAGGCATAAAAACACAACTCGCAGTCTTTTTAACAACATCTATCATTATGTTTCTTTTTTCATGTGAAGCAGTGATGTCTAAAAAAACTAACTCGTCAGCAGCCTGTTTTTCATAAAGCTTAGCGACTTCTACCGGAGAACCAGCATCACGAAGCTCCTGGAAACGTACACCTTTTACTACCCGACCATCTTTAACATCTAAGCAAGGTATAATTCTTTTAGCAAGCATAAAATTTTTTAATCTGCGCAATCTGTATTTCTAATCTGCGTAATCGGTGTTTATTATTTTACTTTTTTTACCAAATATTCTTTAAGCTTTGCCCAAGTTTCTTTTCCAACTCTTCCATCTGCACCCAAGCCATTTGCAGCTTGAAATGCTTTTATGGCTTCGCGAGTTTTTGGGCCAATTCTACCATCGATAATTCCCGGATCAAAGCCTGCTTTTTGTAAAGCTACTTGAATTTGACGTGCAGTTGGACGCTCCAATACTTCTTTAAACAGAGAACCTGTTTGTTTTTGCTCTAGAACCTGCTTTGCTTCTATTTCCTTCTGTAAAGCAGATTCTAAATCAGTGATGCTATCATCTTTTTCTTGAAGTTGACTTTCTAAATTACTAACTTGGCTTCTTAGGTTATCCAGTTCCATTTTTTCACTACTCTTTTTTCCTGTGGCGCAGCCCATTAGTAAAAAAGTAAAACTAAAAAACATTATTAAATATAAATACATTTTTCTCATAAGCAAACCTCCTTTATTAGGCAATCTCCAAAGCCTCTTTTAAACTGAATTTATTTTCATAAAGAGCCTTCCCTATAATTACACCAACAACTCCCTTTTTTTCTATTTTTTTTAATTTTTTTATATCCTCTAAACTCGATATTCCACCTGAAGCAATCATGGGAATTTTTGCCAAATTTAATGTTTTTTTGATACCACTTATATTTGGCCCTTGAAGCATTCCATCGAGCGAAATATCAGTATAAATTAAAACTTTTAATCCAGCTTCTTTTAATTTTTTAAGAAATATTTTTTTATTAATATTAGTCTTTTTTCTCCAACCACGAATTGCAATTATTCCTTTTTGCTCATCAATGCTTACAGCGATTTTATTTTTAAATCTTTTAATAATTTTTCGCAAGAATTCTAGGTTTTCAATTGCCTTTGTACCCAAAACAACTCTTTTTACTCCGCTTTTTAATAAACGCTTAATTATTTTTTCATCACGTATTCCGCCACCACACTGTATAGGCACAGATACAGATTTGGCAA
>JBFMBJ010000060.1:0-7023 GCA_040755235.1 Candidatus Omnitrophota bacterium | reverse complement strand
ATCCCAGTGTATTTACAAGAAAGTATCAAAAAGGCAGTAGAAGATACAAAGAATAATACCAGTTTAATTTTAAATATTGCTTTAAATTATGGTTCGCGTAGCGAAATCGTAGATGCAGTTAGAAAAATCACAGAGGAATCGCTGAAGAGTAATATTAAACCAGAAGATATCAATGAAACTAGTTTTAAGAATTTTTTATATACCAAAGATTTACCCGATCCAGATTTATTAATCAGGACTTCGGGTGAGATGCGTGTTAGTAATTTTTTACTTTGGCAAATTTCTTATACCGAGCTTTATTTTAGTAAAAAATTTTGGCCAGATTTTGATAAAAAAGAATTTATCAAAGCAATAAAAGATTATCAAAAAAGAGAAAGAAGGTATGGGTTAGTAGATGCCAATTAAACGCTTGGTAAGTGCACTCTCATTAATTTTCTTATCAGTCTTTGCTATAGTTTTTAGGCCGATGTGCGCTTTTTGTGTTACTTTTCTAATTGCATTGGGATTGTATGAATTTTTTAATATGGTAGAAAAAAAAGGAATTCCTATTTATAAATATGTAGGAATCGCCATTGGTGTGACAATTCCCTTATCAATATTTTTTAAATTTGAGCCTACGAAAAGCTGGGAATTACTTTTTATGGTACTGGTTCTTTTGAGTATAACAATTTTACAATTTAGAAGGCCTTATAACAAAGATGCCATTGTAGGAATGTCTACGACTATATTTGGCATACTTTATATTGCTTGGTTTTTCAGTTTTGTATTAAAGCTAAGAATTTCTTTTCCTCAAGGCGTTAAGCTTTTAGCGATGTTGGTTTGGATAACAAAAACCACAGATATCGGTGCTTATTTAATTGGTAGCCGTTTCGGAAAAACACCTTTAATTCCTCGAATAAGCCCGGGTAAAACCGTAGAAGGTGCTATCGGTGGAATTATTTTTAGTGTTTTGGCAAGCGTTGCGACAAAGCCGTGGGTACCATTTTCTTATTTACAACTAGTAATTTTTGGGGTTGTTTTAAGTGTCTTGGCTCAATTTGGAGATTTATCGGAATCGTTAATAAAACGGGATTGTCAGGTAAAAGATTCTGGTAATCTTTTTCCTGGAATGGGTGGGGTTTTAGATGCGATCGATAGTCTTTTATTTACAGCTCCGATTTTTTATTTTTATATAAGTAGTATCTTAAAATAAATTCAAAATGCAAAATGCAAAAATCAAAATTATAATTTTACATTTTAATCTTTAATTTTTTCATTCATTTATGAAGCGTATTGCGATTTTGGGTTCAACTGGTTCTGTGGGACAAAGTACACTATCTGTTATAAGGCAATTTCCAGATAAATTTTTAGTTGAGGCTTTGTCAACTTGTAATAATGCCACTCTTTTGTCAGAACAGATAAATAAATTTAATCCGAAAAACGCGGTTATCGTTAATGAAACAAAAAAAATAAAAAATAATTTTTCAAATACAAAAATTTATTTCGGAAAAGATAATTTAAAAAAAATAGTAATTGATAAAAATATAGATTTAGTAGTTATTGCAATATCAGGGGCAGCCGCGCTCATACCTTTGATAGAAGCAATAAAGCACAAAAAAACAATTGCCCTGGCAAATAAAGAATCGCTGGTTATGGCTGGCCACATTGTTATCAAGATGGCTAAAGAAAATAAGGTTAAGATTATTCCTATTGATAGCGAACAAAGTGCTATTTGGCAATGCTTAGAGGGCAATAATAAAAAAGATATCTCTAAAATTTATTTAACTGCTTCTGGCGGGCCACTCAATAACGTATCTTTAAAAAACTTTAGGAATTTATCAAAAAACAAGATTTTAAATCATCCACGCTGGAAGATGGGTAGAAAAATTACTGTAGATTCAGCGACATTAATGAATAAGGGCCTTGAGGTTATTGAAACAAAATGGCTATTCGGCATTGATTTAGATTCTATTAACGTTTTAATTCATCCAGAGGCGATAATTCATTCGATGGTAGAATTTTGTGATGGTTCTTTAATGGCACAGTTAAGTAATACGGATATGCGTTTTCCAATTCAATATGCGCTAACGTATCCAGAGCGCTACAGGTCAAATTTTAAAAAGTTAGATTTTTTAAAAATAAAATCTTTAAATTTTAAAAAACCAGATTTTAAAAAATTTCCTTGTTTAGGTTTAGCGTATCAAGTAGCTAGAGACGGTGGTTCAATGCCATGTGTACTAAATGCCAGTAACGAAGAAGCAGTAGATGCTTTTTTAAACGATAATTTAAAATTTATACACATTCCAAAGGTCGTAGAAAAAATATTATCAAAGCATAAAAAAATATCAAATCCAAATTTAAATGAAATTTTAGAAATAGATAAGTGGGCAAGGCACAGAACAAAAGAATATATTAACCAACTAAACTAAAAAATATGATCTCACTATTAATTTTTATTTTGATTTTAAGTATCTTAATCGTTGTTCATGAATTTGGCCATTTTTGGGCAGCAAAAAGAATCGGTATAAAAGTAGAAAAATTTGCGCTGGGATTTGGGCCGAAGTTATTTTCTTTTAAGAAAAACGATACAGAGTATCTAGTCTGCGCCATTCCGTTGGGAGGATATACAAAATTAGCCGGAGATAATTGGGAAGAATTTCGCGGCAACAAATGGGAATATTTATCTCGCGGTCCCGGCCAAAAGGCACAGGTAGTTTTTATGGGCCCTTTTTTAAATTATATCTTAGCTCTTATTTGTTTTTGGTTAGTATTTTTAATTGGCTATCCTACTTTAAGCACCAAGGTAGGTACAGTAGTAGATGATTTTCCCGCAAAAAAAGCAGGGGTACTTGTGGGAGACAGAATTACAGCTATCAATGATAAAAAAATAAAAAGCTGGGAGGAATTACAAAAACTCATCCATGAAAAAAAACAAGGCCCTATTATTTTAAGTATACTTAGAGAGGATAAATCTCTAGATATTAGTGTAGATGTACGTTCAGAAAAAGTAGCTAATATTTTAGGCCAGAAAAAGCCCGTAGGTTTAATTGGCATAAGGCCGGCAGACGAGGTATTTATTGTTAAGTATAATCCCATAGAATCTTTTAGCATTGGTTTTAAAAGATTAATTGATTTAACAGCGTTAACTTATAAAGCAATTTGGAGATTAGTTACGGGTGCAATGTCAGTCCAGGAATCTGTGACTGGGCCTTTGGGTATATTTTATATTACAAGCCGTGCCGCGCATTTTGGATTTGGAGCGCTCTTGCATGTAATTGCAGTCTTAAATGTGAGTTTAGCAATTTTTAATCTCCTGCCTTTGCCGGTGATGGATGGAGGGCATTTGGTACTTTTTGTTATAGAGCGAATCAGAGGCAGGCGCTTAGGCCAGAAATTTGATGAGATTATAACCAAGATAGGCATATCTTTATTAATATTTCTGGCGACATTTATTTTTTTAAACGACTTAATAAAATTTGGAATTTTTGATAAAATCTTTAAATGGTGGCTTAAGGTATAATGATTAAACGCAAGATTACACGTACAATTAAAATTGGTAATGTAAAGATTGGTTTTGGCAATCCCATTGCAATTCAAACAATGACTAAGACTAGGACTTCTGATGTTAAAAGAACGCTAAGAGAGATAAAAGAGTTAGAAAGTTTAGGTTGTGATATTGTACGTTTGGCAATAAAAGATATAAGCGATGCAGAGGCGATTAAAAAAATAAAAAAAGAAACGAATTTGCCATTAGTTGGTGATATCCATTTTGATTGGAAATTAGCGATAAGCGCAATAGAGAATGGTGTTGATAAAATTCGTATTAACCCAGGGAATATTAAAGATAAAATAAAAATTAAAGAAATTGTAAAATTAGCTAAAAGTAGGAAAATTCCTATCCGCATAGGCCTTAATGCTGGTTCCATAGATAAGGCAAAAATAGTTAAAACCGCACTCGATTATACAAAATTATTAGAAGATTTTGGTTTTTTTGATATAGTTCTTTCTCTAAAATTAAATAATGTTTTAGAGACAATCGACGCTTATCGAAAAATTTCCCTGCTTTGTGATTATCCATTACATTTAGGTTTAACCGCAACCGGTATTCCAGAAGATGGTTTGATAAAATCTAGTGTATGTTTAGGCATACTTTTAAGTGAAGGGATAGGAGATACAATTAGGGTTTCTTTAACGGATAAGCCCCAAAGAGAAGTTATCGCAGGAAAATCAATTTTAAAATCACTGGGCTTACAGAAAAACGGCATTGAGGTAATTTCTTGTCCGACCTGCGGCAGGTGTGATGTAAATTTAATTAAGCTAGTAAAAAATTTAGAAGATAGATTAAGTAAAAATCCCAGTTTAAATAGAAAAAATTTAAAAGTCGCTGTTATGGGCTGTATCGTAAATGGTCCAGGAGAAGCGAAAGAAGCAGATTTGGGACTCGCTTTTAGTAAAAATAAGGCCTTGTTTTTTAAAGAACATAAACCTATAAAAAAAATAGATTTTAATAAATCGCTAGATTTCCTGTGTCGAGAAATTAAAAACTAAATAACAAATTATGTATTGGTCAAAATCATTTATCCCAACTTTAAAAGAAGTCCCTGAGGGGGCTGAAATAATTAGCCACCAATTAATGTTACGCGCCGGCCTTATTCGCATGCTTGTTTCAGGAGTATATTCTTATTTGCCGTTGGGTTTAAAGGTATTAAATAAAATTGAAGGTATTGTGCGTGATGAAATGAATAAGACTGGTGCCCAGGAATTACTTTTGCCAAGTATTCAATCAGAGGAACTTTGGATAAAAAGTGGCCGTAATGAACAAATCGGCGAGGTAATGATTAGATTTATAGATAGAAAAAAAAGAAGACTTTGCTTGGGTCCGACCCACGAAGAAGTAATTACGGATTTAGTAAAAAACAATGTAAATTCTTATAAGCAATTGCCTTTGGTTTTATATCAGATTCAGACAAAATTCCGTGATGAGATTAGGCCGCGTTTTGGTTTGATTCGGGCCTGCGAATTTGTAATGAAGGATGCTTATAGCTTTGATTGTGATAAAGCAGGACTTGATGAAATTTATCAGAAGATGTTTGGAGCCTATATGAATATCTTTAAACGCTGCGGTTTAGAGGTAATAACTATTGAAGCGGATCCAGGTCTAATGGGCGGAAATTTATCGCATGAGTTTCTTGTACCAGCAGCCAGTGGCGAGGATAAGATTCTTATTTGTAAAAAATGTAAGAGTGGTTTTGCAGAAAAAAAGGATTTAAAAAATTGTTCTAAATGTAATGGCGAATTAATGGTACAACAAGCAATTGAGATCGGACATATTTTTCAATTAGGGACAAAATATTCCCAAACGCTTGGGGCATATTTTCTTGATGAAAAAGGTAAAAAGCAACCGATGGTTATGGGTTGTTACGGCATAGGAGTTTCGCGTTTAATCGCAACTATTATCGAGCAAAATAATGATCAAGATGGAATTCTTTGGCCAAGAGAGGTAAATCCCGCGCAAATTTTAGTTTTACCTGTTAATTTCGGCGATATTAAGATAAAAGAGACAAGTTTAAAAATCTACCAAAAGTTGCTGGGTGAAGGATTTGATGTTATTATTGATGATCGGTTTTTAAGTGCCGGTATAAAATTTAAAGATGCAGATTTAATTGGTTTTCCGATACAGGTAATTATTGGAGCAAAATTAGTGCAAAATACCTTAGAGATAAAATTTCGTCGTGAAAATAAGTCATTCGAAGTAAAGTTGGATAATTTTTTAGAAAAAATAAAAGAATTGATCTAGATGGAAAATGAAATTAGTCTAAAGATAAAAGATCTAGTTTTACCAATAATTGAAGAAGAAGGCTTAGATTTGGTAGAATTTAGTTTTTTACATAAAGCAAAAAAATCTATCATAAAAATTCTTGTGGATTATTCCGAAGGAGGTATTAGTTTAAATGCATGCGCATTATTAAATCAAAAAATCGATAGGGCCATAGAAGAAAGTAACATTTTGGGCATAGATTATATTTTAGAAGTTTCTTCTCCTGGCCTGGATAGGCCTTTAAAAACACAAAAAGATTTTTTAAGGGTTATGGGAAGAGAGGTTAGATTTTTTTTAAAAGAACCTGTTAATGAAAAGAAAGAATTAACTGGAGAGATAAAGAGGGTGGATAAAAATTTAATTTTTATAGAAAAAAATAATAAAACAATTACTATTAATTTAGAAAAAATTAATAAAGCCATACAGGTGATAATATGAGTGAAGAGCTTTTAGCAATACTGGAACACATTGAAAGAGAAAAGGGAATTGATAAAGAATTGTTATTTCAAGCGGTAGAGTCTGCTTTGGCTAGTGCGGTCAGAAAAAATGTCGATGTAAAACCTGAAGATGAAATTAAGGTTGAAATTGACCGCAAGAATGGAAAGATTCGAGCTTTTGTCAATAAAGAGGAAATTAAATCAACCGATTTTAGCCGTATTGCTGCTCAAACAGCAAAGCAAGTGATAATCCAAAAAATCCGTGAGGCAGAAAAAGATGTAGTTTTTAATGATTTCAAAGACCGCGTAGGGCAAATTATTAGCGGGGTAGTTTATCGTTTTGAGAAAGGCAGTATCATAGTTGATCTCTTAGGCAAAGCTGAGGCAATCTTGCCTAAAAAAGAACAAGTAAGAGGAGAAGAGTTCAGGCAAGGCGAGAGAATCCGTGCTTACATTTTAGAAGTAAAAAAAGAAGTAAAAGGACCACAGATAATTATTTCCCGAAGCCATCCTAATATGGTAAAGAAACTTTTTGAATTAGAGGTTCCTGAGATATATGAAGGGATAGTAGAAGTAAAAACTGTTTCAAGAGAGGCAGGAGAGCGTACGAAAATTGCTGTTTGGTCAAAAGATGAAAAAATAGACTGTGTTGGGGCATGCGTGGGTATGCGAGGTGCGCGGGTAAAAAATATCGTCTCTGAAATCAGAGGAGAAAAAATTGATATTGTACGCTGGTCAGATGATATAAAGGAATATATTAAAGCCAGCCTTTCTCCGGCAAAGATAAAA
>JBFMBJ010000059.1:0-7318 GCA_040755235.1 Candidatus Omnitrophota bacterium | reverse complement strand
TGGAAATAATTCGAACAAGATTAGAGCCAATAGATGAAAAACTTATTAAAGACGCAAAAATAGAAGTAGTTTTTCCGGAAGAGGCAAGTATAGGAGGTGTTGCAAAAGGTGAAGAAAGCGGTTATGCTACCAAGGATTATTTTTTAAATGAAATAAATAACGTGTTAAATATTATAAATGATTTTAAGAAAAAAATAGATAATTTTATAGTAGAGTTAGATGAATTTTTAAAAAAAGCAGATGAAGAAATAAGCGATTTTAAGTTACCAGACGGCCTGCATGCTTTAACTAATGGACAAAAAGGGCATTTAGAGGAATTTCATCAGGCAACCTATAGCTGGCAAGATAAGCGCGGCTGGCATCATGTGCGGGTGGAGGTCACGAGTTTTAAAATACCTTTCCCCACTGCTTATTGCGAATCTTGGTGTTTTGAAACCTGTACTGAATTAAAGCAGCCCCGCGGTGACTTTGCAATAATTATCAGACGTTACGACGAGGATAAAGATACCAAATTCTGGAAATTCCGCTATGGCGGTGCAGGGAGTATCGAAGATCCAAATGAGGCTTTTAAATCCGGCGGCATAAAAGTAGAAACCATTGCCCACTTTGGGCCTCACTTAGAGGAATTAAAAATAAAAAAGACACGTTAATATGTTAAAAAGAAAAGATAAAAAAATACGGGGGAGTTTCTTTTTAGAATACACTATCTTAATTGCGATTGTGGCGGCTGCGCTTTTGGCGATGCAGGTTTATTTTAAACGCAGCATCTGCGGAAAATGGCATGAGGCAGCAGATGTGTTTGGTTTTGGCAGACAATATGAACCGGGTAAAACAACAATAACGAATTATTAATGAGAAAAAGAATTATTTTGATTACATAGATTTTAAAAAACTGATTACACAGATTAAAACAATGGAGAAAAAATGGATTTATTAATTTCAATGTCAGTTTTTGTGGGTGTGGGTGTAGCAGTATGGTTATTAATGCCAGCGGCTTTAAAGGGGTATCAAAAACGCCAGGAAAAGCAACTAGAAAAAATCACCAAGGAAATGCCGCGCACTTTTGTTAGAGAACAAAAGAAAAAACTTTTAAATCTCTATACTATTACTCCCCTTTTGGTTAGTTTAATTGCCTTTGTAATTTTTAAATCACTTTTGGCGACTTTGGGTGGATTTGTTGTGGGGATTATTTTGCCCACTACTATTACCAAACAACGTCTTGCCAAGCGCAGGTTAAAATTCAGCCAACAACTCGTGGACGCAATGAATGTTATCTCCGGTTCCTTAAAGGCGGGCCTAAGCCTAATTCAGTCTATAGAAACACTGGTTAGTGAAATGCCTGCACCAATTAGCGAGGAATTTGGTTTAGTTTTAAGAGAAAACCAAATGGGTATTCCCTTAGAAGAATCCTTGTATAATTTAAAAAAACGTATGCTTTCCGACGAACTTGACCTTTTGGTTACGGCAATTTTAGTCTCTCGTGAAACAGGAGGCGATTTAACACAAGTTTTATCACAGCTCTGCTTTACCATCCGTGAAAGAGAAAAGTTAAAGAATCGGGTCAGGGTTTTATGCACTCAGGGAAGATTGCAGGGTTGGATAATGGCATTTATTCCCACTGCCTTTGGTGCTTTTATTTATATGCAGAACCCGCATGCCTTTGATGTGATGCTTCAAGATAAAATGGGCCAGATGTTATTGGGCTGGGCAGTTATTTCACAAATTTTAGGGATATATTTTATTAGAAAATTGAGTAAAGTCGATATTTAAAAAGAAAACCCTAAGCTCCAAACCCTAAATTCTAAACAATATCAAATGACCAAAACTCAAAATATTTGTTTAGAAAATTTGAATTTGGAATTTTGAGTTTGTTTAGAGTTTAGATATTAGAACTTAGAATTTAATAATAAGAGGAGGATAAATGTTAATTTTAATTTTTCTTTTTATCGTCGGCGCAGCCGCAGCCGGGTATTATTATTTTACTAAAAGAGAAAAGGTTACTTTGCCTCAAGAACTTTTAGGGGATAAAGAAGTAGAGAGCGCAAGAAAAGAAATAGATTTAACACAATTTGTACGGCCATTAATTCCTTTGACCAAAAATATTGAGAAAGCAAAATTCATTCCTTTTAGAAATATAAAAAGGAATTTAATCTCTGCAGGAGAGATAATGAGCATCCCCCAATTTTTTGCCTTTAAGCTTCTTCTTACCTTAGGTATTCCTATAGTGGGGATTGTATTTTTAAAGAATTCGGCAAATCTAGTTATTATTTTAGTATTGGCACTTATTGGTTATAGCATTATGGATATATGGTTGAAGCATCAAGTAAAGAAACGCCAATTTGAAATTATCAAGGAGTTACCAACCTTGATTGACCTTTTGAGCTTGTGTGTTGGAGCAGGATTGGATTTTATGATTGCCTTAGCCAGAATTACCAAAGATTTTAAACCCGGGCCTTTGCGCAGCGAATTAGAAGAAATTTTACACCAAGGCCGTGTTGGTAAATCAAAAGAGGAGATTTTAAGGAGTTTTGCCTATCGAGTAAATATTCCAGAAGTTTATTCTTTTGTGCGTACTTTAATTCAAGCAGAGAAGATGGGGACACCAGTACAAAATGCCCTGCAGATCCAAGCTGAAGAGGTAAGGATAAATAGATTTCAGCGCGGAGAAGAACAGGCCTTAAAAGCACCAATTAAATTGCTTTTTCCTTTGATGGTTTTTATATTACCAGTGGTTTTAATTATAGTTGGTGGACCAATTTTACTCCAATTTTTAAGGCAAGGGATTAAATTTTAGAAAAAAATGATTAAACAGATTAAACTAAGATTTAAAGCAAAATATATTTATTTTAGAATATTGTAACTATTTGAAAAATAAAGAGAAATATAAATAAATGTCCAAACTGTTCTTTAAAAAAGACAAAGATTACAAACTCTAATATCTAAGTTCTAAATCCTAAACAAGCTCAAAGTTCAAATGTTCAAAATTTAAAACAAAATAACTTGTTTAAAACATTTGAATTTAGGATTTTGGATTTGTTTAGAACTTAGGGTTTAGAATTTAGGGTTTAACTGGTTTATTTTAAATTATTGTAATTTAAATAAAATAAGCCAGTTGAGTTACTTATTGTCCAAACTGATATAGATGTCCCCGAATGTCCAAAACGTGGCGCAGGGCGGTACCTTTGTGCCGCCCTTGATTACAAAATTCCTGCCTCTCCAGAGGCAGGAAAACACAGATTACACAGATTAGAAGCAGTTTTTTTAGGAAAAACAAAACCCTATGTTAACCATAGGGTTTAGGCTCTTTTTGAGAAGAAAACGCTTGCAAAAATATCAAAAAAAATCCTTGACAAATATATATAATATATATATACTTTATGTAGCACTTTGAAAGGCAACGAAAAAGGCAAAACCACCGCAAGGTGGTGACGCAAAGCTACGGATTTTTTAGAAACTTATAAAAAAGTTTTTTAAAGTCTAATAAAAGAATTAAAAGAATGATTACATCGATTAGAAAAATGATTACAATGATTAAGTTTCAAAAAAATAATCTGTGTAATCTTGTTTTAAAAAATCACTGCCATCACTATTTAAAAATCAAATGATTAATTGGCGCAAGAAAATCTGGATAAAGATTATTGCCTTCATCATTGCAGGAATTTTTTTGCTTGAACAGCCTGCTTGGGCAATTGAGTATAATCCAGCAGTGCTCTGGAAAAACATCCAGCCAATTTTTAATTCTGCTTTTTCCGGCAAGCCTGTTAATCAGATAAACCCTGCCTTAAATATCACAAACCAAGATTTAGGGAATCCAGAAATCGCAGATGTCCTTAAAAAAATTATTTTACAACTTGCCAATAAACCAATACAGGAAATCCGCTTTAATCAAAACACCAATCTTATTTTAGATAAACCGCTTAATTTAAGCAAAGAAAAAATTGAAGAAATCTATAATTGGGTAAAAGGTAAGCCCTGTGGTGGCAAAGCACTTTATCATTATTTACATTTTATTAAAGGCCTAAATACTTATGAGGGTGATGTGAGTGCCTTGGCCTTGACTGTAGATATCTTAGCTGGAGTTACCAAGCCAGAAGGCAATCCGGAAATTATTAAAAACTCTCTTTTTGCCTTGCAAAAAACCGCAGAGTTTTTTGGCTACACACTCTACCCCGTTAAAATCAACATAGACCAACCCAGCGAAATAGACAAACTCAACACACTTATCCCTTTCATTGCTCACTTTACTAGCGAGCATTTTGTTTTAGTAACTAAGGTCACAGATGAAAAAGTTTATTTTATTGAAGGCGAAAAAGAGACTTTCTTGCCTAAAGAATTATTCACCGAAAATTTAAGTGGCTATTTACTTTCTTCCAAAAAGATAGAATCCCTAAAAGAAATTGATGCACATGCCGCAAAAGAAATTAAAGGTGCATTAGAAAAAATCAGTTCTACACGTTATCGGGACACATCTCCTATCCTTAAGAGTAATTTATTAGATGCGCTTTTAGGTATGGGGCTTTCTGCAGCTTTTGGAGCAATTGGAGGTTGGGCTACTGGCGGGAGCGCTCTTATTGGAATGGGTGTTGGTATTGGTGCAGGCCAGGTTGGTTCTGCAATGACAGAATTAGCAGTAGTAAAATGGGATTTTAATCCAGCGGGTGCGCAAATTTTTGGTATGGCTGTTGGAGGAGCTTTTACAGGTTTTGCCACTGGTGCAGTTACTCCTGAGGCAGTACAAGCACAATGGGGTAAAGGTGCTACTTTACCGGATGGCACAATTAGCGCAGGAACAACTTGGGTTAATGCTAATCCAATATTGGCAAGTACACTTACAGGCACAGGAATGGGTGCATTACAAGGTTCAGTTTTAGTAGGTTTACAAACAGCATTTGAAGATGTGGGGATGAATCCTTGGGTAAATCGGGCTTTATCCAGTTTACTTTCTATGGCTGTAGCTAGCGCAGCTTTTTATGGCATACGCACTGCAGCAATGGATATACAAGGATCTTTAACGCAAGGACAATTAAACGGAGAAGGGAGTTTACTTGCAAGGGGAATAAATCCCGAAGTAACCAATGGTTATTGGAATACCTTGTGGAAAGGAATGTGGACAGATAATGCGGCGTTTCAACGCATGCTTATTGCCCAGCCACTTAAAACCGGTATTGAATATGGATTTTATAAAGCAGGTTTATACGAAGAAGAATGGGGTCTTTATTTAGGCGCATTAACTTCTAGTATGGCGAGCGCTGCTGGCGCAGGAGCATTCTTACATGCAGTAGGCGGAATACCTCGGCCAGATATGGCACCAGCTTGGATAGAGGGAAAAGGATTCTGGGAAACTTTAGGAAATTCAGCAATTGATGGTACATTAATGGGTCTTTTATCCGCAGGTGATATTGCCTTGCAGGTTAATTATAAAAGCCATCCGGGATTAAGTGCATTAGTTTATTTGGGAGGTATGTCTGCTTTAGGAGGTTTAATGGGAGCAATCGCACCGCAGAAAGAAAACGGTCCTCTTTGGTATGATAGATTATGGCAAGGCGCATTACAGGGTTTAGGGTTTGGAACAGTGAGCTTAGGATTAAATATCGCTGCCAACGAAGGTAATTTTTCACAATTACAACGTGAGTCTTTACTTTGGTTAGGGAATTCTCTTACCTACGCAGGTATAGCCAGTTTTTATGATGTTCCGCAAAGATTTAAAGATGCAGGTGCAATGACCTTGACAAATGCGCGCACAGGCGAAGAGGTAACAACAGAGGTTAAAGATTATAATTGGTTTGAGAGATTTGGCCAAAATTTATGGGCGAGCTTAAAAGACACATCTATTAATTATATTACCTTTGGCAGGACATTGCCTGCAGAGTCGCCTTTACAGCTGGCTATGGCCAACCAAAAAATCTGGGATTTTGCCGGGTTAACCGAATTTGCCTTAACTGCCAGAGAATTACAAAAGTTAGGTTTAGATAATATTCAAATAGCTAATGAGATAATATCGCATAATATTGGCGCGATGTTTGCAAATTATGCCACAGGATTTTTCCATGATGCTAGAATTAATAACATGCGCTGGAATATGTTGGAGCGTTGGAATAATGTTTTTTATTATCAAGGCGCAAAATTCGTTCCTAAGGATTTGAAAGATGTACCGGATTATTTAAAAGTAAACACAGGACGTCACTCATACAATGCGGATTTAGTTGGGCCAAATGGCGCATTGGGGGTGCATGATTCAAGATTGCACAATCGCGGACTGGACGGAGGATTTAGAGAAACATCTGGCCAGGCCTGGGAGGCTCTTGTTGATGCAGCGCCGCAAGATAAAACCAATTCTTTTTCTGTGGGCTGGGATTGGGGGTATAACTACACGGTCGGGTATTTTGCAAATTTAAAAGACGCAAAAGGCAGGGAAATTATTATAATTTCCTCTCCTTATCAAGATATTGCCGCTGCAGGAAAATGGTTTTTAAAGACTACTGCCGGAGAAGTTACTTTTATTGCTTCGCGACCGATGGATTGGCGCGGAAGATTAATTACCGATGAAAACAAGGTTTACAATATTATTACTTCCACCGGCACGCAAAGACAAGGTAACTTTGTAAAAGAGAGAAACGGTGGAATTGAATTTATTGCGGATAGAGAAATAACTCGAGATGATATTCCCAAAGGCCCAAAAAGAACCAGGATTGACGACGAGCAAGGATTTGCGCCAAAAAGATTTAATGCCTATTTTGATAACGATGGAATTATTTTAGATGATAGAGCAATACCTTCTTTGGTGGACATAGATGCAGCCAGAGTGATAATCGAAAGAACAGCCCCGGTTTTTATTGAGCAAACATATATGACTTCCGGGCTGTCTTCTGGATGGGTAGATTATTCTTTAGTCGGTGATTTAAGGAAAGGAAAGGAAGAAAATTGGGTGAAGCTGCCCGCCAGCATTTCTATACAAAGCGCAAAGGGTTCCTATGATCTCTTGAATAAAAAATTTCAAGACAGAAGAGAAAAAAGACAAATACTTACGCCCGGAGATTTTATCGGAGATTTACAGGGTGTAGATTCTGAAGCAGTGGATTTAATTAGTCGCGGATACGGTTTAATCAAGACCGATTATTTAACTTATAATGTAGGGATAAGAAATCCCAGAGGCGAAAGTCTTGTTTTATATAATGCCACCTACATTCCTAATCCGGAGGGTGAAAAAGAAAATCATTATCAAACCTTTTATCTTCCCGAAGTTAATAATGGAAGAATTATTATAGATGAAAGAGGCCAAATCCAAGAAGCAACTACTGCGCATTTAACTCCGCAATAT
>JBFMBJ010000058.1:0-7469 GCA_040755235.1 Candidatus Omnitrophota bacterium | reverse complement strand
TATGGAATTTTTCAGATATACTCGCACAACCTCTCCCGCTAAAACAAAATAAAAACAATAAAGTTTCTTTTTTTATTTATAAAATTGATATTATTAACGCGAGAGGAATTTTCGGAGATAAGTCTTTTTCGCAAGTTTTTTCAAGAGAAATTTCTGACTTAGATATTAAACTACGTCTCTTCTTACCTGCAAAAGTAAAATTTTTTATCTCTACTAAAATTAAAAATCAAATAAATAGTACAAGCCTTTCTATCAAAGGTGAATTTGATTTCTCGAAAAAAATTCTATACTCTCAATTATCCATAAATACTTTACCTTGGATTGAATATAATTTATATTATCAAAATTTTCCTTTTAAGGCAGAAGAAGGCATGATTGATAATCTTAATTTAAATTTGCAATTTAAAAAAGATGGCTACCTGAATACAAAATATAATCTACATGCGACTGATCTTAAAATTACCACCATTTCTGGAAATTTCAAAAATATAACACTTTCTGGAACATTTGGCCTTGAAGGAAATTTTGATTATAACTTTAAACAACAATTGGCTAAATACGACGGTAAATTTCTTTCTGAAAACACAACCTTAGAAGGCTTGCCAGAACCCGGAACTCTCTCTGGAATAAGCGGAGAAATCACTTTTGACCATAAAAAGATTGGCACAAAAGACTTAATATTCTATTTTGAAAATATCCCGCTTAATTTAGCCGGTACACTCATAAATTATCAAGCCCTTCCTTATCTTGATATAAAAGGAAGTTCTGAGTTTGATTTAGCAAACATAAAAAATACTCTAAAAGAAAAATTTGATATAGACGCTCAATTGCAAGGAAAGACTAGTTTAGAACTATCTGCTAAAGGATACCTAGGACAAAAGGGTAGCCCTGAAATACAAGGAAAATTAACCATCTCGGATGCTTGGGCAAAATTTCCAAAATTTGATGATATACAAAATCTCCGATGCATGGTTGAATTTGACCGTAAAAAAATAGATATCAAAAATCTCGAAGGTAAATACCATGCCCAAGATTTTAAATTAAATGGATTTATTACTAATTTTACAACGCCCTTTATAGAAGTAGCCTTCTCATCTAGTAAATTATCTTTTAAAACAAAATTTAATCTAGAAAAAAAGAATCTTTTCATTAGTTACTTAGAAGGAAATTATCTAAATCTGAATTATAATTTAAAAGGACGGGCAAACCTTGAGACTATCGAAAACCCGGAATTATTGCTTGATGGTATGCTTAAATTTAATCTAAATGAACTTAAAAATATTTTTCCGCAAATAAAGTCTTTAGATAAATTGAATCCTCAAGGAAATTGTGAAGCCAATATTTCTATGAGCGGCCGACTAAAACCTTGGAGAAGCTGGACGGCTTCGCTTGCAGTTAAAATACCTGATGCTTCTATTAATGGCTTTAGATTTGACAATTTTACCTGTGATTATAAACAGATTAGTGGTATAGTCAAAAATTTTAGAGTTCTTGCTCATCCTTACCAGGGGAATTTGCAAATTACTGGTGAGGCAGATTTTAATAAACAAAATTATATTTTTAATATGGATTTAACTAGTTTAAATTTAGAAAAATTAAAATTAGATACTCCTTTTAAAGATAAAGATATCTCTGGAACACTAAATTCTACAGCTATTATCGTTGGCCAATCCAAGAATCTTGGTAACATTACTGGTAAATTAATATTCACAATTACTGAAGGAAAACTATGGGAAATGAATTTTCTAAAAGGCCTGGGAAAATTTCTTTATTTATCTAATTTTGATAAAATTATTTTTAAAGAAGCTTACGGCGAATTCTTAATCGGCAACAAATATCTCTATACAAATAATTCATACCTTAAAAGTGATGAAATGCATTTATTTTGGGAGGGCGCAATTGGCTTTGACGGAAGTATTGATTTTCGACTTACAACTCAAATGAGTCCATCTATACAGTCTCTTATAGAAAACCGCAATGTCTTTGGCCAAATTCTAGGAGAAATCGGCCAAGTTACTACCATTAGACTAACTGGTACCATTAAAGAACCTAAATATAGCGTTCTTCCTTTAGGTACTGACTTTCTTAAAAATATTAAGGATATATTTCGAGGTAACGCGAAATAATGGCTTTGATTTTCTTTAATGCCCTTGCGCGATGACTCATCTTGTGTTTAATTTCTAATCCGAGTTGTGCGAACGTCTTGTTATATTTTGGGATAATAAATAAAGGATCATATCCAAACCCGCTTTTACCTTTAGAATGAAAACCAATCAGCCCCTTACAAGATCCTTGAGTAACTCCTATTATTTTTTTGCCATCTACTAACGCTACAGCACATTTATATTGAGCGCTTCTTTTTTTTAAAGGCACATTACGCAATAACCTTAAAAGCTTAAGGTTATTTTTCTTGTCATTTGCATTTTTCCCAGAGAACCTAGATGAATAGATACCGGGCTTATTTCCCAAGGCGTTAACTTCTAAGCCCGAATCTTCACCAAGAGTAAGTTTCTTGGTAAACATCGCTATAGTTGCTGCCTTTTTAATTGCATTCTCTATAAAACTATTACCGTCCTCTTCGATATGGGGCGCATCCCCTACATCATTCAAAGAAATAACTTTAATATTAAAATCTTTCAATAAATCTTTTATTTCTTGTAATTTTTTTTTATTTCGTGTAGCAACTATTAAATCCATATTAATTTTCTAACTTTTAGACCTTTAAACTTTTAAACTACTAATATATCCTTTAAAATATTTTTTTGTATCTCAATTAATTCATTTATGCCTTTACTCGCCAAATTAACCAACTGTTCCATTTCTTCTTTAGTAAAAGTTTTTCGCTCACCGGTTCCTTGAATTTCAATAAATTCTCCAGAGCCGGTCATTACTACATTCATGTCCACATCTGCACAAGAATCTTCTTGATAATTTAAATCTAAAAGATAATTACTTTGTAAAATCCCCACAGAAATTGCTGCTACAAAATCATCTACTGGAATCTTGGAAATTAATTTACCTTTTTTCATCTTGTTTAAACAATCTATCAATGCAATAAAACTTCCTGTAATTGAGGCGCTTCGCGTTCCTCCATCTCCCTGAATCACATCACAATCAATACGAATTGTACGTTCTCCTATTTCTTTCAAATTTATGACCGCCCGAAGGCTTCTGCCGATTAATCTTTGAATTTCATAAGTGCGTCCCGATGTTTTTTCGCGTTGAATTCTCGTCTGACAAGATCTCGGGAGCATTCCATATTCAGCCGTCAACCAACCAGTACCGCTACCTTTTAAAAATGGTGGTACATTTTCATCTACAGAAGCGGTACAAATAACGCGCGTATTTCCCATTTCTATTAAACAAGAACCTTCCGCATATTTTATATAATTTCTTGTGATATTTATTCTTCTAATTTTATCTAAACCCCTTGCATCGGAACGCATCATTAATATATCTCCTTCTATTTTAAACCTTTAAACTTTTACCTGCCTGCCGGTAGGCAGGGACTTTTAAACTTTTGTATATATTTTTACCCAAAGAATCAATCCCAATAATCACTGGAAAATCTTTAACTTCTAATTTTAAAATCGCCTCTGGCCCTAAGCCTGAAAAAGCTAAAACTTTTGCTTTTTTAATATATCTTGTAAGTAAGGCTCCACAGCCGGCATAGGTTAAAAAATAAATTGCCTTATATTTTTTTATCGCATCAACGACTTCTTTTGAGCGATTACCCTTACCAATAATCCCAGACAAACCTTTTTTTAACAGAATTGGCGTAAATTTATCCATGCGACTGCTTGTCGTAGGACCACAAGAACCAATAATTTTATTTTTTGGCTTTGCTGTTGGGCCGCAATAATAAATAATTTGATTTTTTAAATCTATGGGTAATTTTTTATGATTTTTTATCAAAGTTACTAAGTGCTGATGTGCTTTATCACGCGCTGTATAAATAATTCCACTCAATAAAAGCTCATCACCTATTTTTAAGTTTTTAATTTTGCCTTTGGTTAAAGGGAGAGATAATTTTTTCATAATATTTTTGTTGCGGCGCGCATAGCATGACAACTAATATTTACTACCACCGGAAGACCAGCAATATGTGTCGGATAGGTTTCGATATTTACTGCCAGGGTTGACTCCTTTCCGCCCAAACCCATAGGTCCAATATTTAACTTATTAATTTTAGAAAATAGTTCTTTTTCTAGCCTAGCGATATGGCTTAATTTATTTCTTTTATTTATCGGGCGTAGTAATGCTTTTTTGGCTAAAAAACTTGCATAATCCTGCGTCCCCCCAATGCCTATACCTACAACAAATGGCGGACAAGCATCCGGGCCTGCGTTCTTGATTACATCTATAATAAATTTTTTTATCTCTCTAATGTCAGTTGTTGGATTGAACATTTCCATTTGAGTTTTATTTTCACAACCAAAGCCCTTGGGTAAAACCGTAATTTTTAAGTTATTGCCTTTTACAACATCAAAATGGATTACGCACGGTGTATATTTTGAAGGAGGCTTTCTTAAAATCGGATCATTAATAATGGAATTTCGTAAGCTCCCCTTTTTATAGCCTAATTCAATCCCCTTATTTATCGCTTTTTTTAAATCACCGTCAATTTTTATATCTTGGCCAATTTGTAAAAAGACAACCGGCATACCTGTATCCTGGCAGATAGCTAATTTTTCTTTTTTTGCAAAATTTGCATTATCGATAATTGCCTTTAAAATATTTTTTGAGCGTAGATTTTTTTCTTTTTTATACGCATCTTTTAAAATATTTAATATATCTTTCTTTAAAAGCGTATTTGCCTCTACACAGAGTTCACTAATTGTATCAATAATTTTTTTACTAGAAATTATTTTCACCCCGCCCTTCCTTTCTTTGGGGGTTTTAATTATTTAAAATATAAATATTTCCCTTACTCTTCCAATATAATATTTTTTAGGAAGGGCGGGGTTCATTTTTATATTCTCTAGAAACTGTTGTTTTTATCCCGCCGCGCGGATTAAATTCAGCGGTTATCTTGGCCCATCGAGGAGACGAAACCTTGACAAAATCTTCCAATACTTTATTTATTAAATGCTCATGAAAAATACCAATGTTGCGATAAAATATTAAATATAGTTTAAAAGATTTTAATTCTATGCAATATTTATCTGGAGAATACTCAATTTTTATATTTGCAAAATCTGGCAAGCCAGTCTTAGGACAAATACAGCTAAATTCTGGAATATCTAAGTTTATTATATAAATTTTATCGGAATATTGATTGCGCCAAACCTCAATTTTTGGCGTTTTTAAATTTCTGATACTCTTTTGTAGCCCTTCGTAGCTAGATTGCCTTTTCATTTCTATCTTACTCCCAGCCTCCTGTGAACTTGCGGTATTATACAAGTGGTTATATTCTCTTTGATACACATGTCTCTAAAACCTTCTATTTTTTTCTGTAAATAAATATCATTCTCTTGAGTATTTGGCTGCAATACTAAGACTATTGCCTTATTCATTTCTTTTATTAAATGTAGCGCTTCTAATAGATCTTCGACCCCAGTACTCTGACAAACAACTATTTTTAAAAAAACTTCTTTTCTTGAAGCAATCTCTAGGAATTTACGATGTGAAGCCCAAAAATTAATTATCCCGGTGGAGCTGGCTAATTTCAAATCCATGGCTATAAAATCTAAATAATTTATCACTTCTTCCAAGGCCTCTGGCAATGTCCCATTGGTTTCTAAATAATTTAAAAAATTCCCCCTTTTAGCAAGTTTTAATATCTCTTTTAAAAAAGAAACTTGTAAAAGTGGTTCACCCCCCGTAAAAGAAATAGAATGAAATTCGCCTTTATAGGTTTTTAATTCTTTAATTAAATCCTCTGGTGCATATTCTTTAAAGCGGATTAAACGGGTATCGCAAAATTTACAATCTAAATTACAGCCAAAAAAACGCACAAACAATTGTCTTTCGCCTAAATAAATACCTTCTCCCTGAATACTTTCAAAAACTTCTACAATTTTACCCTTCATTCTACTCCGCTAATCAATGCATCTTTTAAACCAACTTCTTTAAATCCCTTTGCCCTAAAATGACAGCTATCACATTCTTGACAAGGTTTTTTTGCGCCTTGGTAACATGACCAGGTTAATTCAAAAGGAACTCTTAATCTTGCCCCTAGCTTGATAATCTGGGCCTTATTTTTATAAATTAATGGCGTCTTAATTTCAATTGGTTTCTTGATAACGCCTCTTTTAGTGCCACAAAGAGCCATTTTTTTAAACGCTTGATAAAATTCTGGACGACAATCAGGATAACCAGAATAATCCTGGGCATGCGCTCCAATAAATATACTCTCAGCGCCTATACTCTCTGCATAAGACAGAGCAAAACTTAAAAAAATAATATTTCTTGCAGGAACATAGGTTGAGGGAATCGCATGAATTCTATTTTTTAAGTTCGTACTTTGAGGTATAGCTAAATTTTTATCTAAAAGGCTTGAGCCTAACCATGGTAAATTAATCTTTAAGAGCCTTGAATTACAATTCGTTTGTTTAGCTATTTTTTTAGCACATCCTACTTCTTTATTATGCCGCTGTTTATAATCAAAGATTAAACAAAAACATTGATAACCTTGACTTTTAGCTAAATACAAAGTAGTTGCTGAATCAAGACCACCGGATAATAAAACAACTGCCTTTTTCATTTACCCAAATAACTCGCATAGCTTGATTTTGATTCCCACACAGTTACTTTAAATAATTTTACAAATTTGTTTTTTAATCTGGGTTTTAATTGGTCAAAGATATATTTAGCAATATTTTCTGAGGTAGGATTTATTTTTTTAAAATAAGCTAGCTGATTTAAACATTTGTGGTCTAGTTTTTCTAAAATTTCATTTAATTTATATTTTAATTCTTTAAAATCAATAGCTATGCCGATCTTATTTACATTTTTTGCTAAAACCATCACCTCTACGTCCCAATTATGTCCGTGAAGGTCTTCGCATTTTCCCTTATATTCGCGTAAAAAATGCGCACTGCTAAAATCGCTTTTTATACAAATTTCAAACATTTGCTATCCTTTGTACATTTTTTAAATCGTACCCTAAAAATCTTCTGGCCAGTTTCTTAAAAGAACTTGGTTCATCACTTACATAACAAATAAAACGCCCTTTCCTCTTATTTTTTGATAGCATTTCCTCGCATATCAAAATTTCTTTTATTTCTTTAGCGAGTTGCTTTGCTGAATCAATCAAGCGTATCTTTTGACCCATAACCTTACGAATTACTGGTTTTAATAAAGGGTAGTGCGTACAGCCTAAAATTAAAGTATCAATTTTTTCTTTTTTAAAAGATGATAAATATTTTTTTGCGATATCAAATGTTGATTTCTCATTAACCCAATCTTCTTCTACTAATGGCACAAATAAAGGACAAGCTTGGCTCAAAACTTTTACCACTCGATCG
>JBFMBJ010000057.1:0-7487 GCA_040755235.1 Candidatus Omnitrophota bacterium | reverse complement strand
AGTTGGCCTTGGGCGTCGTAGTCAGCGGCAATGCCTTCGGCAATATGTTTCGTGGTTACGTTTCCTTCTTTAAACATTATATAAAGGGCATCTACTTGCTGGTCATAAGTTATGCGCATTTTTTCTCCTCCTTGCTAAAAATAATAAACATAAACCGTTATTACGATAATTTGGTTTTCTTCTTCTATAAATATTGGTTTTATTTGTTTTACCTTATAAAATTTGTTATTCCAGGTATTCTCAAAAACAAAATCTTTAAAACAACTAAGTTTATTCAATTCTGCTTTCTGCCAGACACTCGTTTTAATAGTTTCAATAATCTCTCCTTCGCTCGCGCCCCTAGAAACGCTACGAATTTTAGCATGAGAACTCAATTTGATTGGTTTAGAAATATCATTCATTATGTAAATAATATATTATTTTTTCTAAAAAGTCAATGCAATGTTTATAAACCGCGTTCCATTGGTATTGTTGAACATTTTGGTTTTCAAGCAAGAAGATTTTCAACTTTAGGCGATGATGGTTTAGCCGTAGAACAAGCTGATTATGATTGGGATTTAACTAATACAACAAAACCATCACCAAGAATAGGCATTACTAGGGCTGTAACTTCTACGGTTCTAACTTCTAGCGTAACTGTAGATTCAAGTCCAATTTCTCCTTATCGTGATTGGAGAAGAGTGCATCAGGGTGATGCAAGCGTTGAATTGACAACTATTGATTTAGAACGAATGGGTTTAACGCGGGTTTTTGAGAGAATGAGTTTTACTGGGAAAGAAGCGCTTAGAGGAATTTTACGAGGGAAACATATTTCTTCATCTGTAGAAACTGAAAATGGTGCCTTGGCGCAAACTCAAAGATTTTTACCTTCAGGCGAATTACGATTTTCTTTAAATAGTTTCTTTGTATATCTTTTACAAGTTTTAAATGAGGGAAGAATTTTAGAAGAATTTCCACAAGCCGCCGATGTTTTAGGTGACCGAGATTTAGCAAGATTACAAGAACAATTAGCAATTTTAATCGCCACCGAACTTTTTGTGCATGAGCCCGCAGAAGCTTATTTTCGAGCGCAATTTGTTTGGAATGACGAACATCAATTAAATGCTGAAGTATTTGCGCAAGCAGAGGGAATAATTGGTTTACGTAGTTATGCGCAATTAGCAGGTTCTACTTTTGACAGAGAAGCTTTTGTACTTTTAGGAAAAGTTTTAGATATATTAGCTTCACCAACACAAAAAAGGTTTTCTCATTGTATAGGTTTTTATTTAGCGCAAATAGAAAGTCCAAAAGTAGATTTAACAGTTATAAGCGCACAAGTAGAAAATTTACCTCGCTACCGAGCCGCACGTTTTAATGTCGAAACAACAAATAGAGTTTTTGATTGTTTCCAAAATCTTCCGGCAACAACTTTGGCATCAGCGGTCGCCTTAGCTGTTGTAGAAAGAGAAGATGGATTAGAAGAAGTGGTTGCTGCAAGAACACTTGTTTCTCATTTAACTTTGGTCCCTCAACCAACTGAAGCAGATGATAAAGCAGAAAAAGCGATTGTTGATGTTAAAGATAATACACAAGCACAACCAGTTGAAATCCCAATAGGTTTACTTGAGAAAATTTTCTTTAAGGTTTTAGCTCTATACAAAGCAACAAGATTGAATGTTTCTTGCGTAGTAAATAAATCAAAAAATAATCCCAGGAGATGCAATCCCGAAACCAACTTAAATAACGAAGACATAGTTTTATTATCCATTGCTTTAAAAGAAAGGGCGACTTTACTAGTAAATCAAAGAATTGCCGCGCTTTGTAGAGAAAATAATGTCAGAAGAAAAAGGTTGGCAGAAAAATTATTCAGATTACTTATTGATGCAAACAGAGGTTTGATTTTTATTTTTGTAACATCTGAAGCGAAAAAATATGGTGTTTTCTCTAGACATAGGATATTTGACGATTTAATACAGGTAGCAGAAATAGCTATTGCTAAAAAATATATTTCTTATAATCCTAATCAAGGAGCTAAATTTACTACTTTTATTGAACCTTGGGTTAGGCAATCTGTACAGCGAGAAATTCAGGATAAAGGCCACGGTGATGTACATGTTCCTGTGCATCGTCAATATGATTACCAACATATTAAGAAAGCCTTTGCTGCTTTTAGAGAAGCGCATGCACAAAGAAGTTGTAGTTTAGATATTACAGAAGATATTATTTGGTTAGTAGCTTGGTTAACAGAAAGATATCCTCGTGATGGTAGGGCTTGGTCAAAAGAGGTAATTTTGGTTACTCTAGAAGCACAAAGAGTACAAGTATATTCTAGACAACCGATTTCAATAGATTCACCAGTTAATGATGATAGCGATATTCCTTGGCAGGCGTTATATTTAGCAGATGATAGCCAGGCAGCAATTCGTAGAAGACAAGATAATATAGCTCACAAAGGAATTTTAATAGAAGCGGCTTTAAAATGCTGGCAAATATCTTTAAGAGAAGAATTAATTCTTCGTTACCTTTATGGTATAGGTGAAGGTTTTGGAAAAGTTGAAACGCTGGGCAGTGCAGGTGGTACACGTACTTTAACACAAGCAGGTAAAGTTTTTGGATTAATGCTCGACAGAGTTCGCCAGGTTCGTAATGAAGCTTTAAAGAAATTAATAATTGTTTATCAAGCTGTTCAACGCGGGGAAGGTTTAACTTTACGTCGTAATCCACCCAGTTTTAATGAATTACCCGTTTCCACTCAAAAACAAAAATTAGATTTTCTTTTTGGTATTTTTGGTTTTAACATTGCTGCCATTTTAAGTTTACTTGATACTCCCGTTGAAATGCTTCAATATCGCTTAGCTTTAGTTAGAGAACATTTACCCCGAGCAGATTTAAGGAATCATTGGATTCTTCTCTTGGCCGATCAGATTTCAGTTGCAGAATTTAGAATGCTTAGTGATAGAGTTGACTTCTTATTGTATTTAGACGGCCTTCAAACAGCTTATCTTATTCGGCATCCTACCCCCTGGCCAACTTTAACTTTTTATCACCCTCAACTTTCAAAACTTAGACAAATTTATCAAACCAGAATTGCTTTGTTAAGAGCGCAGGAATTAGACGAACTTTTGGCTGGAGATTCTTATTTAATAAAATGGGTCTCTGGGGGATTAACTCCACGGGCAAGGGGCGTAGGCTTTAGAACTCCGGAATTAGCAATAGCCTACTTTAGGCATCAGGTTTTAGAAGAAATGCGTAGCACTTCTTCTGATATTTATGAGAGATATCAAAGGGTTAGGGAAATGTTTCGTAAAGAAGAATGCCTTTTGGGAGAATATGTCCCGGAAATAATTGAGGTATTGCAATGGTTTCATGAAATGAAAGTGATAAATAATGGTTGGGTTGGTCATCACCATAGCTCTTTATTTGTAAAAAATATTTGTCCGGTTTTTGAAGGATCTTTGGCTACTGCGCTAAGATTATCTTTTCCGGAATTGGATTTAAATCCCATAGCATTTGGGCGGTCTAAACGGCAAGAAGGATGGCTTGTTGCAGAGCGGGGATGTAGTTACGTACGTTATAGATTTGCTGTTTATGCTCCTAATATTTATCAGGCATATTTAGTTTTTAAAAGAGATTTAGAAGATAGAATAGGATTTTTTGATCAGTCAGAATATAGAATAGCACGCGTTAGAGTTGTAAGATTATTTTATGCAGTAAATAAAGAATATTTAGCAGGCGATTTACAATTACATACTATATCTGATAGAAGGCATGCTCCTTGTTTTCAAGGTTCGTATGGTATTGGTTTAAGATTATCTTTTCCGGAATTGGATTTAAATCCCATAGCATTTACAGCAAAGGATCCAGATAAAACGCGTAAAATAGAAGCTTATTCTCTTGATTGGGCACGCTATTTATTAGCTGTTTATAAGCCAGGGTTATATGAAAAATACCTTAACTTTAGAGTAAGGCTTAAAAGAGAAAAAGAACTTTTGGGAGACTATTCTCCAGAAGCAACGGAGTTACTTACGGCTTTTTATGGAGTTGGCCGGGAACAAGTTGATAGTTGGGATTCTTGTCTTTTAAATAAAGGCCTTACTCCTTGTTTCAAAGGTTCTGTTTTTGTATTTATGCAAAAATGCTTCCCCGAATTAAAATTAAGTCCAATGGCTTATCCTAAAGCTCAAGGAAGGACTGATTGGTGGCAAGATAAAGATTTAGCGGTAGCTTGGGTGCGTTTTAAGCTTGCACAAGCACTTCCTGAACTTTGGCAAAAATACATTGCATTAAGAAGGAGAATTGTTTCAGGAGAAGTTAATCCTCGGGAATTTACGCCGGAAGTGGTAGAGGTATTAAAAGGCGTTTATGAAATTGACAGCGATTTTATTATACGTCTTGGTTTTTGGAGTTCAGCTTTAAATAAAGATAAGTGTCCGTATTTTAAAGGGACAATAGCTGGTTTAGCTACGGAATGTTTCTCTGAGTTAAGGCTAATACCAATATTTTTCGTAGGCAATGATAGGTGTGCTGGTGTTTGGTCTAATCCAGAAGATAATGTTGATTATGTACGTTTTGCTATTGCTCGAGAAAGGCCAGAATTATACGCCAGGTATTTAAAAGTTAGAGTTTGTTTAAGAGAGCAGAGACCGAGAGAAGAATTTTTGAGAGATTTTGTGCAATTAGTAGAAGATTTACAACGTTTAACAAGAGCAGATTTTCATCGTTATAGAATTGGAACAGTGATTATGGGAAGAGCTAAGGCATATTTTGGTTGTCAAGACGGAATTGATGTTTTAGGAGTTGTGCAATATTGTTTTCCCGAAATTCCTTTTAGGCGAAACCGTGGTTTCGCAACTATGCACCCACAAACTCGTCGGCAATTTATTTTAGAAGGCATTACAGAAAGGTATCCATATTTAACCCAAACAAGATCTTTACCTTGTGGCGCAGCTGTCTCTGCCTGTCGACAAGACACAACTGGTATAAAATTTTTAGGAATCACCCCTATTTTTAACTTCGCCAGTTTAGATTCTTCAAGTTTTGGCTGGGAAATTCCCGCGATAGTTTTAGGTTTAGTCTTATTGATATTTTTTACTGTTAGAATTTACAGAAGAAAGCATTCGAATATGGCTAAGGTAGAAAAAATAGCTTTGAATGCCAGAGAAGATGGCGGCGCAGTGAGATCTCAAACTTCTTTGGAAACTGCAGCCTCAAATATAGTTACTGAAGTTAGTGGTGGAGGAGAAAATACTGAAGCAACGAGATTTCAACTAACAACTACGCAGCAAGTACCAAGAAAAAGAAGAATAGCTTCCACCGATAGTTCTCCGGATGAAAGCACTACTGCAGGCCGCAAAAAACTTTTAAGAACTATTAAGAGCTTCGTGGGTAGAGGAAATTTTCCTTTGGTTGAAGAGGCATATCAGGTTATGGAAAATTTCTATGGTCGGAGAAAAGATAGTCGCGGAGAGTACCTTGTTGATAGACAGTTGGCGATTGTTGGTGATTTACCAGCAGTGTTTCTTACACGGCTTCCTAATCGAATGGTTGCTACCAGAATTATTGTCGCAATATTTTTATTAGATGTTCCTTGTGCGCAGCGACGTAAATTTGCACAAGAAATAAAAGCCGTTAGAAATCCTGCAGCAGTGCGGGGCGCTATTTCTAACGAGGTAAATCAATTAGTAAATAAAATTAATTATATTCTCTATAATATACCTTACTTAGAAAACCCCAAAGATTCAAGGCATGTTTTTAAGTATAAGTCAATGCTAAAAGATATGATTGATACGCAGGAAGAGCTTATTCTTTATTTGACCTTGAAGGTTGCTTATCTAGAACGTTCTACCCCTGAAGAAAAAACAGTTTTTGCAGAAATGATAGATGTAGTTGCGGCTCTTGCCTACGATTATGGTCTAAAAGGAATTGAGGAATATATTTTGAAGGCAAGCTATAGTAAATTTTATCCGCAGAGGTTAGAAGAGGCAACCAAGACTCAGGAACAACTAATGGGGATGAGTCACAAAGACGCACAAAAATATATCAATGAAACATTAGTCCCACTTATTAGTGAGAAACTTGCAGACATTCAAGTAGTAAATGTATATGGGAGGCCAAAGCTACCAATGAGTCTTTTGCATCGTTTAGCTCATCGAGAGGGATATCAAGCGTCAGATATTCAGGCGCAAGAAGCAAATGAAGATTTAATTACTTTATATATCGTTACGCAAAATAGAAATGATTGTTGGAGTGTTTTTGGTGAATTACGAATTTCTGCTGAGCTAGGAGAGTTCACTACATCAAGCGATCCAAACAAGCCAGTAGTTGATGATTGGTTAAATAAGCCTAGTAGAACCGGATATCGTTCCTTGCATTTTTTAGTAAAACGTCGTCTAGGCGACACAAGAGAAATAATATTGGAGATTCATATTATGGATAAAGAGATGGAGAAATTTGTGCGTTTTGGAGCAGCATCATCGGTTATTTATAAGGCAGAACAGCGCGGTCACAGACACGAAAAACCTCTTTATACGCCAGATATTGATGCAGAAGGAATTTACACTCCAGACCTTCATATTAACTTAGGAAGAAATATCGCAGAGGTTAAAAAGCAATTAGAAGTCGGGACCAGAGAATCGCGTGGAAAACGTATTTTTGTTATTGTACCAACTCGTACGGATTATCAGATTATTAGTTTAGTAAAGTCCGAAAATGGCCCTACGCCAGTAGATTTTCTAAGCCATCCAGAAATAAATATATTATATAAGTTTGATAAACTAACCATAACTTATTTCGATCAAAAAACATCTCAAAGGCAGATGGTTAGGATAACACCAGTAAGTAGGGGGCGTGCTCAAGGGAAAAATCTTAAAGCTTTAGGAATGATTTTACAAAGTGGAACTATTATGGAATTTGTTTATTCTACAGATAGAAGAAAACAAGGATTTACCGAAGTTCCTCTCAATTGGCTTACCTGTGCTCATACGCCGCGCTCAAGAATTTTAGTAGTAAACCATAACGCTCAAATAAGAAGAAGTAATATTGAGGTTGGTAAGGTATTGTTAAAAGAATGTGGGATTAATGTAAATTCTTTAAGTAGGCAAGAGCAGAATATTTTAAAATCGATTGCTCACGAACTGGACTTAGGTTTGGAAAATTATTTAGAGGAATTGTATCTTTATTTTCGACTTTGTATTACCACAAGTGCGATAACATTGGAAAAGATAAAACAAAGAATTGAAGAGGAGAAACTAAAAAGAAGATAAAAGGATACTGTTTAAAAGGTTATGGTTACGTTTGAAAAGTATCGTTGTGCGTATTAAAAGGTCAAGTTAAAAACTAAGATTTTAACTAAAAAACAACGTAGTCTTTTTAAACGATACGAGCGTCGTAACCCTATCCAAACAACGAGAATTTGAAGGGAGGTGAGTAAGATGATGACACAAGGCGAGTTACAAAAATCCCAAGGTAAAGACAGGCGTTGGTTTACGCGTTTTCGCGCTAATTTTCCT